>DASXTD010000743.1:0-5273 GCA_036505655.1 Chloroflexota bacterium | reverse complement strand
GGTTGAACGCGTCCGTCGTATTGAGCTCAAACTCCTGGATCAGTGGCCCGACCTGGGCCTCCCCAACCAGCACTCGATCTCCCCAGTCACGGACTGAGAAGGGAGGCTGGCCAGACCCATGACTGGAAGCGCCTCCACGGGGAACGCGGGGGAGCTGATCGTTGCGCCGCGCCAGCGCCAGGCTGAAGCTAAGGTGGCTCACGTCATCGATAGGGACCCGCCAGGAAAGGAGGTCGCCGTGGGCAATGCGATTCATCATGCCGTTGGGCATCAGGACATGATGGGTGTCGATCTCCTCAGGCGGCCAGTCCGGCCAGGTAATGTGAGTGGAAAGCCCCCACTCACGCTCTTCGGCAGTGATCGAGGGGATTCCGGTCAAGCCGTACTCTGCATAGTGGGGCCAGCGATGAACGAACTTGGTGTGGCCCGGGTCGGTCGTATTCTCCATCTGGTTGAAGAAATTGCAGGGCTGAATGTAGTTCCTGGCCCGTAGATCGCCCTCCTCTTCAAATAACTGGAAGCGAGGAACGGGCGGCGGCTCTCCTTCGCCCAGGTACGCGAAGATGACCCTGAGGTACTCATAGGTCGGATAGCTCTGGATGCGCACTTTCTGACAGAAGGGCTCCGGCTCGGCGGGTTGCTCGATGCACTGCCCGGATGAGTCGTACTTCCAGCCATGATAAAAGCAACGGAGGTCATCGCCTTCGACCCATCCGGTCGAGAGCTGGGTGCCTCGGTGTGCGCAGCGAAATGCCAGCAGATGGGCCGAGCCGGACTCACCACGGTAGAGGGTCAAGTCGTCGCCCAGGATTCGAATCGGTTTGGTCCGGCCCGCTGGCAGGTGTTCGGCCATGGCAACCGGCTGCCAGAACCGGCGCAGGTAGCGGCCGGCTAGAGTGCCTGGTCCCGTGTGTACGAAATCGACATTAGCGACAGCCTCTGGCACGATTCGAGGCGCCCCTACTTGAACTGCCAGAGGTACATATCCCAGGCCACGTTGCTCTCCGCGGCCACCAGCTTGGGGCCCGTCAAGTCGGAAATGAACACCCACGGCTGAGTAGGAAAGAAGAGGGAAATGGCAGGAAGTTCGCTGCTGTACAGCTTGGCGAGCTCCACCGCCCCCTTGACCCGATCCGCGGGCTGCAATGCAGTGGTAAACGCCGTGATGAGCTTATCCATATCAGGGTTGGCGTACCCATCGTACGAGCCACCCCGCCAGTTGTTCTCCGGCCGCGGCACGTTGTTGGAGGCCCACCCCGCGACTCCGCCTTCACCCACATTTCCGCTGTACAGATAGACGCCCGGAAAGTTCGAGCGCGCCTGGGCATCCTGCGCTTGCGCGGCTGGCAGCACCGACTCAGTGAAGTCGAATCCAGCTTGCCGCCAGCCACTCGCCACCGCGGACATCTCGGTCTCGAATTCCGGACCGCTGTTCACCTTCGCTTCTGGCGTAAAGAGCCCTACGCCGGGACTCGCGTAGAAGCCGGCGCTGTTTTTCGAGAAGCCGGCCTGGCTCATCAGTTGCTCGCTCTGGCGCAGGTCGAAGGGATACTTGGTGACTGCTGCGTCCACGGCGCGCCCGAGATCCGAGCTGGGCTGGAAGATGCTGTCTGCTAGAGGAAACTGACCCTCGTAGACGACGTCGTTGATGTTCTTTCGGTCTACCGCGTAGGCCAGCGCCTTGCGGACCCTCACATCTTTGAGTCCGGCCGGACTCACGAAGTCGGGCCGGAATTGGAAGTGCGCGGCCCGCCATTGATTGGCATAGGAGACCACGGAGCCTGCCCCGGCCGGCCACTGGTGCATCAACGTATTGGTTAGCGTGGCGGGCAGAGCGTTGTCGACGGCCAGGTGCACGTCCCCGGCGAGCACCGCCGCAAGCGTGGTATTCCCATCAGGCATGAAGACAAGCTTGATACGCGGGATCTTCGACGCGCCCAGGGCGTGCTTATCGAACGCGGACGACTCGATGAATGCGCCTGGCTCCCAATGGTCAAGCTTGTATGGACCCAGCCCTACAAACCCGGTCGACCAGTACGGATGATTGAGAATGGCATCGGCAGAGCCCGACTCCAGAGCGGCACCTAAAACGGACCGCTGTAGAGGTGGCAAGCCATTGGCGCCCGTCCCGACGCTTTGCAACGAGCCAGCCGATGCGTACGGCTGCTTCCAATGGATCACGACTGTGCGGGGGTCGGGCGCCTGCACATCTTGCATCAGGTTGATGGGCGGTGACGCTGCGGCCCCAAGGTCCGGAGCGCTGTACACCTGGTACGAGAAGACGAAGTCATCGGCGGTGAGCGGTGTCCCATCGTGCCAGACTATGTTGGGTCGCAGGTGGTAAGTCGTCTCCATCGTGCCATCCGCGGCCACTTTCCAGCTATTTGTGTTGAGCTGAGGCAGCGACTCGGCCAGATAGGGCTGCGGATTTGCCTGGTCGTCGAGCAGCGCCAGGTCAGCGTTGAACAGACGCTTGGTGAGATACAGAGCCACGCCAGTGTTTTGGGCCAGGCCCCGGGCAGCGATCGTTTTCGGCTCTACACGGATGGCCGCCACCAGCGTTCGGGCGCTGGCCGGGGTGGAAGGGGCCTGACCGGAGGGTCCACTAGTACTTTGCGGGGCAACACAGGCCGCGGCCAGCCAGACAAATGCCAGGGGCCAGAGCATAGATCGCTTCATGTCGCGCCTCCTCGACGTTGGGCGGATCATACGAATAGCCCTGTAGTCTAATCCCGGCCGCCTGACCGTTGTGCCACCGAACCAAAAAGGATGCGCCCCCGAGCCTGGGAACGCATCCTTTGTTGTCTTTTCAGGGGTGCTGGCCCTTAGTGGCCTACTCCGGCGTGGCCGTGATCGCGGCCGCCGGGCATTGCTTGACAGCCAACGCGATCTTGAGACGCAGCTCGTCGGGGGCGTGCTCCATGATCACGTCTCCGTACGGGCTAGAGGAGAAGACCTCCGGCGCCAGTCTGGCGCAGATCCCGTTTGTCTCGCACATTTCGGGGTCTATGACCACACGGATGGTCATTTAACGGCCGTACCTCAGCCAGCCCTCGCCATTGGCACCTGAGGCCGCTCCGCTCATTTGCGCGACTCCAGGTAGACGCGATCATCAGTGCGGGGGGCGTCCGGTGGCCCCTGGAGGCGGGCCGAAATGCGAAACATCACCGCGGCGCCTTCGCCCGTGTTCTCGAACCAGTAGGTCGTATTGCGGGGCACGACTACAGCTTCGTGGGCATTAGCCTGGCCGAGTATGTTGTCCTGCGCGTCGCGGAACGTCGCCTGACCTTCGAGCACGACCCAGCAGGCATCAGAATCAGTGTGATAGTGCGCCGCAATTTCGCCGCCGCTGTCCCAATGGTGCAGGAGCACGGTCAGAAGATCGGTTCGCGCCAGGTTTTTGACGTTGCGCTCGCCCGATTCCCAGGCGGTGTTGACGACTTCCACCGGCCCTTTCGGCTCGGGCTTGGCCGGACGGGTCTCAGTTGCTGCCATGACTCGCTCCTTTTACGGCAGTTGCCTGTCTGAATCTCGCGGGTTGATATCCGATTCCGCTGCGCTCGCTCAGACCTGGATGGTAAGTCGGCTGGGCGGCTCGCTGCGGGGGCCGGCGCCGGGCCGATTGTATTCGGACTTCGTCTCGTACAGGATGGTCTTCTCTTTCTGAGAGGCGAGCGCGTGATGGCCAAGCATGACCATAGGTCCATCACCCGTATTGTGGAGCTGGTAGAAGCTGCCGGCCTCGATCAAGCCGACCATGCCAGGCTTCAAAACTTCCGCGGTACCGTCTGGGAAATGCATCGTGCACTCGCCCTCGATGACGTAGAAGCTGCCACCCACGTTGTGGCAATGCATCTCGTCCTTCTGACCGGGCTCCTTGTAAATGTGGAAGAAACAATTCATCTCGGGCCCGTTGATTAGCACCTGTCGGCGTGCCTCCGGGCTGTGGGCCAGCTCTACTAGATCGAGCACCTTGATTGCCATCTTTCCTCCTCTAGGGTGATTTGGACTCGCTCAACTGCTCGATGATACGCCGAAGGGTACTACCGAGCCAGTGCGTAACGCGGCGGCTGCTCCCACTCGGCTGCCTGACCGAATTCTTGGGCGGCCAGGGCGCGGCGCCGGTCTTCTTCTCGATACTGCTCAGCAAGGCGGATGACCTCGACGCGCTCGTGTTCGTGTTCCTCGTTGCGAGCGACCTCATCGGCCGATTTCTGCCGTGGCTTGCCCGCATAGACCTTCACTCGCCCC
The DNA here is from genome assembly GCA_036505655.1 of Chloroflexota bacterium. Lineage (GTDB taxonomy): Bacteria > Chloroflexota > UBA6077 > UBA6077 > SHYK01 > DASXTD01. The sequence goes on along the minus strand of DASXTD010000743.1, from coordinate 1,022 downwards.
TCTTTTTCCAGCTTGCGGAGGTGCGTCGCCACCTGGCGGTCGGCCGCTCGCAAGAGTCTGGGGACCAGATCCCGATCGGCGTAAATGGTCTCCATGATCTCCCACGTGGTGAGCTCAGCGTTCTGCCCCAAGAGCTCCAGGATCTGCCGCTCGCGCTGGTTGCGGCCGCGAATGTAGTCGTCGATGTACTGCACCGGGTTCGAGATCACCGGGCCATGGCCCGGGCACATTAGCTGTAAGTTCGGCAGGTCGCGTAGGCTGGCCAGGCTATCCAGGTAGTCTCCCAGATCATTAACGGTGGTCGAGCTAGCGCCCAGGATCGTGTCGCCCGTAAACAACACACCCTCGCTCTCCAGGTAGAAGCAGATCGAATCTGCGCTATGGCCGGGTGAGTGAATCACCTGCAGGCGGACATCGTCGCTGGGGCCGATCTCATTGCCGTGGTGGATCGCCGTGACACCCGTCTCGGGCAGGCGATCCTGGAGGAGGGGGATGCCCTGCTCGAACACCTTCAACTCGGCGCCGAACTCATCCCGCAGCCACTTCAAGTTCGAACTGTGATCGCGGTGATAGTGGGTGACGGCGCTCATGCCGATCTCGGCCTTCTCGGTGGCGGCCAGGTAACCCTTCAGCATCCACCGATAGCGCTCCATGTCCTCGCCGGAGTCGATGGTGAGCACCTGGTCGCGGCCCACGAGGTAGATCGTGGTGAACTGCGGGTGCATCGGATTCGTGTCCGGCACCTGGACCGCGCGCACGTTCGCGGTTACTTGCATGATCTCATCCTACAGCGTGCAGACTGCCGAGCGATGCCATTCCTTGCTAAACGGCTCTCGACCGGTTCGTCGCCCGGCTACACGCACTACGGGTCTGGACACTACCTGGCGAAGAATGTGTTTGGGATCTTCTCCCCGCTCCACCGCGGCGATATTCGAGAGCAGCACGGCGCGCATCGCGGTGAGCACGTGGTCGTTCACTCCAAGGCGCTCGCGGGTGCAGTCTACGAGGCTTCCCTGGCTTTC
>DASXTD010000742.1:0-5562 GCA_036505655.1 Chloroflexota bacterium | reverse complement strand
CATCACCGATCTGAATACTCTCCGCGGCCCGCCGACTCAATACCAGCAAGGTGGCCGGCCTTCGTGCAGAGGATGCAACGCGCGGATTGCAGAGGAGCCGGAGCTACCCTTCATGCGCTATGAGCGGTGTTCGTAGGGAGTACGAGTCGTCCTCCAGGATCGATTGGCAACCCAGGCCTGCAGTGAGGTTGAGCACCAGCGGGGCCGCGAGGTTCGCCGTCGTATGCTGCGCGTCACTGCCAACAGTAATGATCACGCGCAGGCACACATCGTCGGTTGGTCCCGCTTGAATCTGTGCCCAGTCTGTAGGGGGCATCTGGGGAGCATATCCTGAGTCAATCAGGGCCGGGTCGATGACATAGAAGGCGACAGCCGCGTCGTCCTCGGATGCGAGCAACTCAAAGGGCGGGGAAAACGATGGATCGGCTACCAAATGGAAACGACGCAGGTCAGGGAAGCCGGGCAAGCCGCCTGGGAATACGACCGGTCGGCGGTCCGTCGGCAGCATGGTGACGTTCGACTCGTTAGCCGCCACCATGTGCAGGCCGCCTGGGCCTCTTCCGCGCTGGCGAGCGCGTGGCAGCTGCCCCTCGTCCTGAGAGCGCGGCCGGGAAACTTCGTGCTGCGGGAATAACGACATAGATCTCCTACCTCAAGAAGTCGAGAAGGCTGGGCTGGATGGCGCTGGCCCCTGCCTTGAGGGCTGTCTGATAAACGGTTTGCTCCAAGGCAAATTCGCTAGCGGCTTTGGTGATGTCCACATCCTCCGTCTGAGAAAGAAACTTGGTGAGCTGGAGCTGGAAGTCCTTCAGTCGCTCCTCGGCGAAATCGAAGCGATTGACCTTTGCTCCCACGTCGGCGCGGAGCTGTGAGACCTGATCGATGCCAGCATCTAGGCTGCCGATGTCGGCGCTCACGGCGGAGCTGATGCCGCTCTGGAGATCGTCGCGCAGCTTCACCAGAGCGTTGAGGGCTGAGACGAGCTGATCGCCGGTGGTGTTGATAGAGATATGAAGGTTCGGCCCGATCTCCCTCTGCATCTGGCTCGTGGCACCGCTATTGCCGTTATAGCCGTAAAGGCCGCCGCCCGCGACGACTGGTTGTCCGGGCCCGCCCGGGTATGCCGGTGGCGGCGGCGGTATCAGATCGCCGAAGGGCTTGGTGGTCGTCTTGGTGCCGGAAAAAACGTAAGCGCCGAGCAGGTTGGTGTTGGCTGCTTGCAGGGCAGCGCCCACCAGTTGGGCCGCTTCGTCTCCCATGGACTGGAGGTCGGTTGGGGTAAGCGTCTGATTAGCGCCCTGCACCGCTAGCTCTCTGCCTCGTTGGAGCACCTCGCTGATCGTGGACAGAGCGGAGTCGCTGGTATCGAGCCAGGTCTTCGAGAGGTCGATCGTCCGCAGAAACTGGTCGTTGAGTTGAAGCGAAGACCGAACGGACAGAGCCCGGTTGACCCCCAGGGGATCATCTGAAGGCCTGCGGAGCTTCTGGCCGGAAGCGAGCTGGTCTTGCACTTTCGCAAGCCGGAGAAAGATGTCGTTCAAATTGGCCTGGAAGTTGTCCACGACCATTTTCTGAGTTACGCGGTGCATACCGGCTCCCGTCCCCTTAGTTCACGGTCAACTAGCGCCCGGCGCCCATATGGTTGATCAGCGTATCCAGCATCGAGTCGAAGGTCGATACCACGCGCGCGGCGGCTTCGAAGCCGCGTTGGAACTCAATCTGCTTGGTCGCTTCCTCGTCAATGGATACGCCCGAAATCGCTTGCCGAGATGTATCGATGTGCTGCACCAGCAATAGCTGGTTAGCCGACTGGTTGTCGGCCTGCTGGCCTTGCGAACCCAGCGTCGAGATGATCCCGCGGTAGAAATCCTCCATGGTTGTGGTGCCGCCGCTCATCAGCAGCTGGAACTGCAGACTGGCGATGGCGTCAGCGTTGCCGCTGTCACCGGGAGCATTGGGATTGGTTGCGGCAGCAATGTTGTTCGGGTCGGCCAATATGTCCGCCGATACGTCAATGGTGGCGGCTTCCTTGCCGGCGACGGCCGTGAAGAAGGAGATCCCAGTAGCGCTGTTAAGACTGTTGTTGGTGGTGTCGTTGAGGGTATGGCCTAGCTGGTGCTGAGCGTTGACCGCGTTGAGCAGCATCGCAGCCAGGGTATTGAGGTTCGCCAGGATGCCAGCGACGGTCGTGTCGCGAAGGTCGAGCACTCCGCGCATCTCGCCGCCGGTGACGTTCACCGCGCTGTTGTCGGCCCAGATCAGGTCGCGGAAGCCGGTGACGCCATTGAGCTGGGTCTTCATGGTATTGACGTAATTCTGCCCCACCAGCTGAGTGCCACCCAGGGTGATGTTCTCGTTGCCGCGATCATCCTCGAAAGCCGTAATTCGGACGATCCTTGACAGTTGGTCGACCAGGAGGTCACGGCGGTCGCGCAGGTCGTTGGGCGTGTCGCCGACGGCTAGTACCTTGCCAATCTGGTCGTTCAATGAGCTGATCCGCTGAGCCAGACTGTTGATCTGGTCTACCTTCCCCAGCACCTGTTGGTCGAGGTTCTGCTGCTGTTGGACGAGCTGCACAGCTGCGCCGCGAATAAAGGAGGTCATATCTGCAGCCTGGGCCCGGAGCGAGAGGCGAGACGCCTGGTTGCTGGGGTCGTTGGTGAGGTCGCGCCATTTGTTGAAGAACTGCGAGATCTCGTTGGCGAGTCCTTGATTGCTCGGCTCGTTGAAGAAGTCCTCAACGTTGTGCAGCCCCTGGGCGACCGCATCCTGCATACCGAGGGCTTGGTTCTGCAGCCGAAACTGGGCATCGAGAAACTGATCACGCAAACGGCGAATCTGAGCAATAGTTACGCCAGTGCCGATCTGGCCGGCGAGGGCGGAACGGTTCTGGCTGGGAAGGGTGAAGGGCTCGGTCGTTATCAACTGGACGTCTTGGCGGCTGTACCCGGGCGTGTTTGCGTTAGCGATGTTGTGCGCAACGGTATTCAATGCTTGTTGCTGAGTAATCAGGGCCCGCACTGCGGTATTGAGCCCGAGCGAAATCGACATCTCAGGCGTTCCAGGCTCGGGCGGAGAGCCGTGGGTCCTGCTCACGATCCCCTAGGCGGTTGTAGGCAGGCGCTGGCTGCCCCTGGCCAAGCATCCACTGGGCGGTGGTGCGGGCTAGCTCAGCGGCCCAGACCAGCAGCGCGGCATTGGAGTAGGCGTGCTGGCGAAGGCGCTGGATGCCGACCACGATCTCGCTAGCTGCCCGCTGCACTGCTTCTCCGACGGGAGCGGGCAGGCGTGCGGCCAGCTGCTGGACGGTGAGCTCCGGCTCGCCTGGTTCGCAGAACCCGGCGACGAGCTCCTGGCGCTCGGTCTCCAGTTCCCGCAGGGTCGCCGCTGATTCCTCCTGCTGGGCGCTCACCTCGGCCAGCACAGCTAGGTCGTGGCCGATGACTGCCACTTGCTTTTGGCACTCGAGTTGGTCCATCACTTCGATCTCTCTTTGCAATCTGTCCAAAAGCTCCAGCAGCACACGCGCGTCGCCGGTGGCAAGTTCGGAAACCGAACGCGCGCTCCGCCCCTCGTGGCTTGGCAGCCGTGGTTCGCTACTGACTGACACCCAGATCCTCCAGGATGCGGCGGGCCAGCTGTCGCGGGTCGACCTGATAGGTCCCGCTTTCGATCTGCCGTCGGATCTCTGCGACCCGCTCCTTGCGGACGTCCGGGGTGGCCTGAGCCAGCTGCTTTGTGCGTTGCAGCAATCGGGCCTCGTCCGACACCTCAACCGCGGCCTCGGGCCCGTCGGGGAGTTGCTGGTCGTACGGGTGCGGCTTCCCGACCTCCACTGGCGGTCGTTGGACGGGCGGAGTGAAATGGGGAGAACTCGGGGTCTCGTCGATACGCATGATCGCCTCCCTACGGCCGCTGCTCGGTGATGCGCCCGATCATCGCGTCGAGGGTGGAGAGGGCGCGGCTGTTGAGCTGATAAGACCGTTGAGCTATCAGCAGTTGGGTCATCTCATCGGAGAGCTGGACCGTGGGTCGTTCGAGCCGACCGGCCTGCACTTGGCCGAACCCGGGATCGCCAGGGTTGCCGATCTGTGCGGCTCCCGACGCATCCGTGGCGCGCCAGAGATTGTCGCCGGAAGATATTAAGCCGGCCGGGTTTGCGAAGCGCGCCAGCGGAATCTGCCCAACCGAAATTGAATCGTTGCTATCCGGCATCTTGATTACCACCTCACCGTTGCCCTGCACCGCAAAAGTCTCGAATCCGGCCGGGACGGAGAGGGCGGAGGCGAGACGCTGCCCATTGGGGTTCACCAGCCGTCCATCGACGTCCGGGTGGAAGTTGCCATTGCGGGTGTAGGCCACGGTGCCGTCGGGCAGGTCGATGGGGAAAAAGCCATCTCCAAAGACGGCCAGGTCGGTAGCAGAATCGGAATCCGCCAGGGCGCCTTGGAAGAACATGTTTTGAACGGCTACTACGTCGGAGCCGCTGCCGACTTGCAGCAGTGGACCAGGGCCGTTCTGGCTATTCGCTACCTGGCGATAGAGCAGGTCTTGAAACTCAGCCCGCGTGCGTTTGAACCCAATAGTGTCAACGTTGCTCAAGTTCTGCCCGATCACGTCGATCCAATTGCGGCTGCTGATCATCCCTTGAACAGCTGCCCGGAATACACCCATCATTTTAGTCGCTTCCTCCTCGTGCCACCGACCCTAAACCTTTCCTACTTCGTTCACGGCCTTGCCAGTCATCTGGTCATGCAGGTTGCTAATGAATTGGCTGGCCTCGTAGGCCCGTTGGACGGTGAGCAGGTCGGTCATGGCCCTGATCGGATCCACGTTCGACTGCTCGAGGTACCCGCCCTTGACCTGGGTCGCCACCGCTTGAGTCGGAGTCTCGGCCGAGTCGTAGCGGTTGAACCCGATCTTTTTTAGTCCCTGCGCGTTAGCGAACTCCACCAGTTGGAGCTTGTCGAAGGCGAGCCCGTCCGCGAACAAGCTCCCGTCTGGGCCGAACTCCACGTCTCGTGAAGGCAATGCAATGGGGCCGTTCTGGCCCAGCACGTGCATTCCATCGGCCGTCACCAGTTGACCTTCGACGTCTCGGTACAGATGACCGGTGCGGGTATAGGCGATGCCGTTCGGGGTCTGGATGCTGAAGAAACCCGGCCCCGTCATCGCCACGTCGAGGGGATTATCGGTCGCTGTCAGGGAACCCTGGTCCAGCTTGAGCACCACTGGGGAGATCTCGGTGCCGGTGCTTATCCGAGCGAGAGGTGTAGTCCCATCAGGCGAGATCCGCTGGAGAAAAATCGACTTAAAGGAGCGGAAGACGTTGGTGTCCTCCTTGTACCCAACCGTTCCCAGGTTAGCCAGGTTGTTGGCGATAATCTGGGCACGAGTAAGGTTCTCCACCATCCCCGAGACTGCTGAATAAAAGCCGCGGATCACGACGCGCTCCTCTTCCGCGCACGCTGAAGGGAGAGCGCTAGCTCGATCTCCTGCTGCCCGCGACCGGTGCGCTGCCCGATCTCTCTCACCGTCAAGCCCGAGCGCTGCAGCTTCGCG
>DASXTD010000741.1:0-2508 GCA_036505655.1 Chloroflexota bacterium | reverse complement strand
TCGCCAGCCCCAAGGAACCGCTAATAGTTACCGCCGTCCGCCGAAGCTGAGCAGTGGCGCGGGCTTGAGCCGCTGAGCCTTGGCCGTAATGTCCTCCACGCTCTCGTCGTAGTCGAGGAGAACGGAGGTCCGATCGGGAATTTCGGGATCCACGGGCACCATGGCCTGAATCTCGACCTGGTTGCCCTCCGGGTCGCGGAAGTAGCAAGAGGCCGTGCCTTCCTGTCCCCAAGGATAGGCGTAGCTCACGCACTCATCGATCGGGACCCCGATCTCCTTGAACTTCTGGTAGAAGGCCTTAACGTCTTCCACGCCCGGCACCCGCCAGCAGAAATGGACGAGGGGGCCCCCGTCGTCCTTCCGCCCGGTGAACAGGCCGATCTCGTGATCTTCCCGCTTGGGGTCGGAGGTCAGGAAGGCCATGCCACCATTCTGATGAGTGATCTGGAGCCCCATGACGTCGCGATAGAACCCGATCATTTTGTCCAGGTCCCTAACATTGATCACCACGTGACTCAATCCGCTAACTGTTGCCATTGCAAAACCTCCTAATCTTGGTTGGATCTTGGTCGGGCGTAGGGACGATGCATGCATCGCCCGCGGGCTCGGCATACCGAGGCCCTACCCTCGCGATCTATTCCCCCGGATTTCCTTTCAGGGAGTGGGCGAGGGCCTGACCGCAGGCGGCAGCGCCCGGCAAGGCGATGTCGTACGTGTGGCCGAGGTCGAGCGCTTCTTCGATGACTGAGTAATACATCCAGGGTCTGGGTCGGTTGCCCCAAAAGTTCATGTAGTCGTCAGCGACCCAGCTCTGGGCCGAGCTGGTGCGGACGATCTCCTGGAAGACCTCCAGGTCAACGCCGCCTTTTCCGGCCAGACGGAAGCCTTCGGAGGCCGCCATCAGGTATTGCGCCGTGATGACGTTCTGGGCCACTTTGGCGAGGGCGCCCATGCCGATATCGCCGACGCGATAGATATTGCTGGCGGTGGCCTGGAAGATCGGGCGGCATCGCTCGAGCAGCGCCGGGTCGCCGCCCACCATGAGGCAGGTCTTGCGTTCCACCGCACTCGCCCACCCGCCGCTCATTTGTGCATCCAGGAAATCGAGTCCGTGCTGCTTGACCATCTCAGCGGTCTGTTGCATCTGAGTCGGGTGGAGGCTCGTCTGCATGACCCCGATCAGCCCCGGATGGCCACCAGCCAGCACACCATCCGGACCCTCCAGGACAGCATGGACTGCCGCCGCGCCGGATACGATGATGCTGACCATGTCCGCATGGGCTGCGACTTCACGAGGCGACTTGGCAGCCTTCGCACCCAGTTTCACCAGCTCCGCGACAGGCTCCGGCTGAAGGTCATAGACCATCAGATCGAAGCCGTCTTCAGCGGCGTGGGTCGCCCAGGGCTTGCCCATGGAGCCTAGCCCGATATACCCGACTTTCAGCGAAGAGGCGTTCAAGCTCGCGCCCCCGTCGGCCGCGGAGTGGTGCCAGCCCCATTCGTGCTGCTGTTGTGGCCATTCGAACCGTTCCGCTTATGGACCTGGAGGCCCTCGTAAGAGTACTGACTCGTTGCGGTGCCGCCAGTCTGGCGGAAAAACTCGAAATTGGTGTCGATCACCTGGTTCGGATCCTGCACCACTCCGTACGGATCCTCGCCAGCCTGGACTCGGTCCATCTCGCGCAGCACCGCCCGTTCGAAGAGCACGACGCCGCGGTCGCTGGTCGCAAGGTGCCAGTTGTGTCTGCGGGAGATGCCGCCCTGGGTCTCAATGGCCATCACATCCTGTCCAGTCAGATTGTCGATGCGGTAGCGAGCGTCCGGATAGACGGCCGTTCCGAACTTCCCCTCGCCATCCTGGAGGATGTAGTAGTTGGTAGGCTCCTCGTCAGCGGTGCCCTCGCACGAGATGGCCAACTTGTAGGTGCGCGTGTGCGTATCGTCGACGGGGACGTGGATCTGGACCTGGTTGACGCGCCGCAGCATGTTGGGAAAGACCAGCAAGTCGTCCTCGGTATAGCCTTCTTCCGGGGCGATTTTTCGTTTGATGCCGAATTGCAGCTCTTCGTACTCGAGCCCGATCAGCCGATCGATGTTGCCGCGGGTGCTGTTGCTCGGGCCACTTCCGCCGCGCGCCGCGGTGTCCTGGTGCAGGATGTAGATGTGGGTGCTATCCACGTGGTTTTCCACGACCTGCACCCAGTTGGTGTCGTAGTTCATCTCGCGGATGTTATCGATGGGGTACGCCGCCACGTCCATGCGACGGATCGGCGGGGCCGGCGTGGGGCCGACGTAGGCCCAGTACAGGCCCATCATCTTCTCGACCGGATAAGCGCGGTGCTTAACCGTGAGGTAGAGATTGCTGTCGGCGGGTTCAGCCGGCGTTTCCAGGCAGTTGCCCTGGGTGTCGTACAGCCAGCCATGATAGGCGCAGGCGATGCCTCGCTCCTCGACCCGGCCATATAGCAATGAGGCGCCGCGGTGCGGGCAATGGTCGCCGAGGAGACC
>DASXTD010000740.1:0-7740 GCA_036505655.1 Chloroflexota bacterium | reverse complement strand
ACGTTGACAGTGTTGCATCCCCCCTGGTACCTTTGAGGAGGAGTGAGTACATATGGCAACGATCTTAGAATCAAAGCAAACCAGAGAGTTCCTGACTCAACGATACCGTGAAGCCCTGGGTCAAGTGCTGCCGGATGGCTTGTCACTCAGTGAGGATGAGGCGGGGCGAGCCGCAGAATGGGCGGCGATCGACACCGTCGGCAAGCATCTCTGGACTGTTGCCCTCGGCGATCTGTGGGACTGGCGGCGTGCTGCCGAGCGACTTCATGTCACCAGCCGCCAGGCCATCCAAGCCCGGGCACATCGTGGCACGCTGCTTGGCCTGGCTCAGGACGGGCGTCTCGTTTTCCCATCCTGGCAGTTCACTCCTACTGGTGGTCTCTACCCGATCGTGAAGCGAGTGCTGCGCATTTTTCGCGACCTCGGCCTGTCCGATCCCCGACTGGTCGTCTCGTGGTTCTCTACCGAGCAAGATGAGCTCGAAGGCCAGCGCCCCGTTGATTGGATGCGGGGTGACCGCCCGCCCGAGCCATTGCTGCTGGCGGCTCGGCGGGCCGCCTTCGCCTTCATGGCTTGAGTATTCCTCCGCCCCCGCCACGCGGGAACCTGACAGGCTTTCCGTCCCTCCTCTGGTCCAACCCCCTGTATCGCATCGTGAAGCTACGCGACCCCGATGGCTCGGAACGCCAGCCGCTCTTCTTTTCGACCGCCGGAGAGGGGCGCTTCGATCTCGCGCCCGTGGAGTCCGCGATGGGAACGTGTTACCTCGGAGCTGACGACTTGGCCTGCGTGGTCGAGGTGTTTGGCCGGATGCGCATCATTCCTCCTGGTCTGCTACAGGACTATCGTGTCGCCGTCTTCTCGACGGCCGTGGAGCTACGGCTCGCGGACGCATGCGAACCAGTGGTGCTTGGGCAGTTCGGGCTCACCCGCGAACTGTGTACGACACCCGACTATGCACGGACGCAGGAGTGGGCCCGAGCGTGGCTCGACGCCGGCTTTGCCGGGATTCATTACGCGCCTCGGCACGATCCCCGGGGTGACCTGCGAGCCATCGCCCTGTTTGGCCTGGCTGGGCCCCAAAATCCGGTGGACGTTCACCTGCAGCTTGAGCGCATGGAACCCTTGGGAGATGCATGTCTGCGTCAGGCGGCCCGCTACGGGCTCTATGTGGCCGATGTGCCGCCCTTTGGTCCGCGTCTACGCGAAGAGTGACGATGGCGCCTGCATCGCCCCGCGCTTTCGAGCTTCCTGGAGAGGTGTGATCGGCCGAATTGCAATTAGCCTAATCATGATTAGGCTATTCTCCACAACCTTCGTGCAGGCCGCGTTCAATGGACAAGCTCCTACCGGGTGTACATCGTCCCACATCGTCGGTGGTCCAGGTTGTGGGTAATTTGTGGGTAATTTGATCGATGGACGGCCTGGACACCCGGCCGGCAGATGGCGGCCCGGGACCCCGTGGACGCCATTTCGTGCCTGAGATGGCTCCAATGGAAGACTTGGCGGACGGTCCGGGACGCCTGAGACGGTCAAACGTCTAACCCACATCCGTGAGGTCAGGGGTTCGAGTCCCTTCTCGCCCACCAGGGTTTGGAAGCAAGACGCCCTCACGCCTACCCTCTCCCAGAGGGAGTGCCGAGGGCCGGGTACAGCGTGCGGGCGGTGCCGGCGAGCATTTGCTCTTGATCGCTTGGCGAAAAGAAGGCGAGCGCGTCGTGGGCCATTTCCACCAGGTCCTTGTAGGGCCCGGCTGGGCTGCCCAGGCTGTGCGGGAAGTCCGATCCCCACATGAGCCGGGCGGGTCCAAACCGATCGACCAGGGCCTCGACGAAGTTCCTGGCTGTGGACTCGCCGCCGTTCGCCTCGCGGAGGTTGAGCGTGGAGAACTTGAGGTAGAGGTTGGGGACTGCGGCGAGGGCAAAGAAGTCGCGGGCGGCGGTGTAGGGCGGTCCGTCCTCCGTGGGCGGATGAGCGAGGTGGTCCAGGACGAGCTTGAGGTCACTGAAGCGCTCCGCGAGGCGCCGCACCTGGCCCAGCTCGGTCGCGTGAACCTGGATCGCCACTGGAATGCCCAACTCCCGAGCTCGTTCGCAAACCGGATAATTTCCTGGAGCCGCGCTTCCGATCCGGACACTATGCATGCCTCGCTGCTCGACCCAGTAGCTAAGGGTATCGGGCGCCTCGGCTGCCAGGCCGTCGATGCGACAGGCACCGAGGTAACGGTCAGGATTTACGGCCACGGCGTCGGCGCAATAGCTGTTGTCGTAGGCGTACGCACTCCAACAGCTGACCAGCACCATCTTATCGACGCCTGCTTGGTCCATCTGAGTGAGGAGCTCGTCAGCCGTCCAATGCATCGCGCTGTACCAGTCGGGCGCCGAGGGATCACCCGGGGTGATCGGATAGCGCTTGGCGTCATCAGACAACGGGTGCACGTGAGTGTCGATCATCATGAGCGTGGTTCCTCGCTCCATTTCATTTGACGGCCGGCACCGGTTTTCCCCCCACGAAGGTTGCGTCCCGAGGCCATTCCGCTTCGCTCCATTTCATTCATCGGCTTATCCTAATTCTTCCGCTTCGCTCCATCTTTTTCGGCTTCTTCGGCTTGCATGGGACTTCGGCCCAGTCGTCGAGGGTGTCCGCGAGGAGCTCCTCGCGGGGATTGTCGCGGGCGATGAACCTCGGGATCTTGAAGAGGCGGGCGAGGGTTTCTATGCCGCGGCGGGCAGACTCGAGGTCGCAACGAGCAGCGGCGTGAAGGATGAGGACGCGGAGGATGGCGATCTCGGAGCTGGGCCGAGGGAGGTCGTACCGAGGGCCAGAGCCTCCTTTTCCGCGGATGACAGATGATCCACCGGGTGAACGATGTCGTGCCTGGAGGAGGGGTCACCGGCTCGACATGTGGGTCGTGGTTGGAGCAGCAGGCACCTCGGCAGGCACCAGACGGCGACAGCGTTTGCCGGCGCGGTTCTACGCGGTGGGCTCGAATCTGCCCTAAAATCGGTTCGGTCTCCGGAGACGCTAGCAACCGCGGGGCATCAGCACCGCGGCGCCAAATGCGGGCGTGGGCTAGGTCCCGACTCCAGCCCCAACTTCAAAGGAGGAACCCATGCCCTGGCAATACGATACGAACTTGTCCAAAGTGGAATGGTCCGTCCAGTACCTGGGAATTGCCGTGATCAAAGGGAACTTCAAGGAAGTGCAGGCCGCTTTGAACTTCGAGGACCCGGATCCCACCAAGTGGTCCGTTGACGCGACGATTGACGCGGCGAGCTTTTCTTCCGGCGGCTACGGGAGGATGGAAGACCACGTTCGGGGTCCCGAATTTCTCGGCGTCGAGGAGCATCCGACCGTTACCTTCAAGAGCAACCGGATCGAGAAAGCCGACGGTCGCTATCGCATGGCCGGGGACCTGACGCTGCACGGTGTGACCCGCGAGGTGGTTCTCGACGGCGTCTATGGTGGCGAGGCCGCGGATGCCAATGGCCGGGTCAAGCGGGGACTCAGTGGGCATACGACGCTCAAGCGGAGCGACTTCGGCATCAAGGGCACGATGTCCGGGCCCATTCCGACCGCCGGCGAAGAGGTACAAGTGACGATCGAGGTGGTTGCCAACAAGCTGGAGTGACGGCGGGTAGCACCCGCTGGCGTAGGGGCAATGAGGTCGGTGGTCCCCTCTAGATGGCTCGCCCTGCTGGATTCAGCTCCCTAATGCGCGAGCAGCGGGCCTAGCTGGTCGACGACTTCTGACTTGGTCTTGACGACATACCACGAGGCGGACCCGACGGTTGCCTCGTGCTCCTCAGCGGTGAGGGCCGCGCAGGCTTCTTCGATGACCATGGCGTTGAAGCCGCGATCTCCCGCATCGCGGGCGGTGGTTTCCACCGCCGCGTTGGTGAGGAGCCCTCCAATGATGAGATTCTCGATGCCCATATTCCGCAGCACCTGCTCGAGCGGCGTGCCGTTGAACGGACTGAGGGTCTGCTTCTCGAGGAGCAATTCATCGGGGCGTGGGTTCAAGTCCGCCCAGAGCCCGCGCCCGGGTGCGCCCGGGGGGAGCAAGCAGGGGATCCCAGAGCCAGGCCGGCGCCTGGACGCGCGCCAGCTCCAGGGAGCGACGTCACGCCCGTCCGGGAGCGCCAGGCCGCTCGCGGTATAGATGACCGGTAGGTGGTGCAGGCGGGCAAATGCCTGCAGCTCCAGCACGGTGGGCAGAACCGACTCCTCGAGGCGGTCGTAATAGTAGCCGGCAATGTCGGGGAACTCGGCCCACAAACTCGGGCCCGCGCCGACTTTCGGGTCGAGGTTGGCTTCCTGCAGGTCGATCAGGAGCAAGGCGGTCGCATCGCCTTCGATCTCCCACTGGGTAATCGGATAGCCACCTTCCTTGGCCGACTGCCACGGGATCTTGCCGCGGGTCATCCTGCGGCCGCGCCCGAATTGACGGACTGACCGGAGACGGTCGCGAGGTCCGTCAGAACCTCGTCAGTGGTCTTGACGGCCCCCAGGTAGCGGGCAAAAGTGCGGAGCGTCGCGGCCTCGGCGACGGCGTGGGTGGTTCCGGCTGAGCAGGCGTCCGCGGCGAGAATGACGTTGTAGCCACGGTCCGCGGCGTCCCTCGCGGTGGCGTCCACGCACGCATAGGTTTGGACGCCGGTTACCACGAGCGTGCGGAGCCCAAGCTGATGCAAATAATGGTCGATCGCCGAGCTATTGAAGGCTCCCGACGTGTTCTTGTCGATGATGAGCTCGCCTGGTAGCGGCTCGATTTCAGGCCTGATCGCATAGTCCGGGCTGCCGACCGGTCGGCGGTACTCCGCCAGGTCTGGGTTCCAACGACCCCAGGACAGCCTCCGTTTAGCGTGTTGATCCTCGGCGTCCGGGAGGAATGAACCCACGCGCAGGTAGATGATCGGGCGTTCATGGGCGCGGAACCAGGACAGCAGTCGGCTGATGTTGGAGATCAGCACCTGATCGAGCTTGAATCGATCCTCCGCCGATTCCGGTGGAGCCTCGCCCTGGATATCCACAACGATCAGCCCCACGCCATCCGCGTCGATCTCGAGCGAGGGCACCGCCCCCGGCCACGGTTCTTGCCACTTGATCACCTGAGACATTCCGCGCCTCCCTTCCGGAAGATGGATCATAGCAAGGCAACCGGGGGTGGGGCCCATCAACGCGGAGCGCCAGCCAAAAGTGTATCGGCTCTGCACCACATCCGTTGCCCTGTTTGGTGGAACGGGTAGATTCCCGCTTTCGTGGGAATGACGGAGAAGGGGCGGGAATGATGGAAGATCTGGGTGTGGGCGCGCTCGTGTTGACGTCTCCCATGAGCCCGATCTTCTGATACGGCGACTCGTCGAGACCGGTGTACAGTGGCGACAACGCGGAAACAGACTACCAGGCTAGTCGTCTGACAAGGGGGAAGCTATGACGCAGCTGGTCCAACGTTGTCGGCTCATTACCTTCGTCTTTGTCGCAGTTGCGGTAGCCTGCGCGCCTCCCGGTGGTGGCAAGCCAAGTGACGCCGGATCCGCGGCTCCGCGCGCGGAGAAGCACATCGTTTATGGTGCGCCCAATGTCCTGGACATCCACCCCACGATAGGCGTGGGCCCACGCCAGAGCATTCTGCCTTTCATTGGCGCCGGGCTTTCGGCGTCCGATGGTCTGGGCAATCGTATGCCTCTCCTCACCGACCAGCTCCCCAGCGTCGATAACGGCTCGTGGACGGTTGGTGCGAACGGCACGATGGTCACCACCTTCCACTTGCGACCCGGGGCACTCTGGCACGACGGCGTGCCCATCACGGCGAACGATTTCGTCTTTAGCCTTCGGATTGCGAAGGGAGGCGTGGGGGCTAACCTGGGCGGTCCGTCGTACGCCTCGATCGCCGGCGCCGAAGCCGCCGATCCCCAGACGCTGGTCGTGCGCTGGAAGGAGCCCAATAACGCCGCTGACGCGATCTTCTCGTGGGACCAACCCTACGGCGCTCCACTGCCCGAGCACGTCCTCGGGGACGTCCTGGCAGCCAATCCGGACGCTCTGCTCGACCTGCCCTACTGGGAGAGCGAATACATTGGCAGCGGGCCGTTCAAGGTCGTCTCCTGGGAGCCCGGTGTGCAAATCCAGCTCGCGGCCCACGACGGGTACGCGCTGGGCCGCCCGAAGCTCGACCGCATCGAGATCCGGCTGGTGGAGGATCCCAACACGCTGATTTCAAACCTGCTGGCCGGTACGGTGGATGCAACCGTCAACCTCGGCTCGGCAGACGCCGCCAAGCAGCTATCGGAGCAATGGCAAGACGGGAACGTGATCTTCAACCTGGGCTCCGGCACGCTTAGCGCCATGCTTCCCCAATTTGTCGATCCCAACCCCAAGGCCATCAGCGACGTCCGTTTCCGCACCGCGTTGGCATATGGCACTGACCGCCAGTCGATCGTCGACGGGGTCATGCTGGGCTACTCGCCGGTGCCGCTGAGCTTCCTTACCCGGGGCCAGCCTCAGTATGCCGCGCTCGAAGCAGGGCTCCCACGCTACGAGTACGACCCGCAGCGCGCCGCCCAGATGCTCACTGATCTGGGGTACGTGAAGGGAGTCGATGGGACGCTACGTGACGCCGGCGGCCAGCAGCTCACCGTGGAGGTGCGCAGTGCGGCGAACGGTCCTCGCCAACAGCTGGAGCGGGCGGCAACGGCCGTTGCCGATGACTGGCATCGGCTCGGGGTGGCAGCGTCGCCGTTGCCCGTCCAGGTCGCGCGGGCGAACGACGTGGAGTACCTGTCAACCTTCCAGGGCTTCTTCCTCACCAGCCGCGTGGCGGACGCGGAAGGATTGGGCAGCTATGCCAGCGACCACAGTCCAGTGAAGAGCAACAACTACCGGGCCCCATCGCCCCAGAACTACGGCCGGTTTACCAGCACCGAAGTGGATGGCCTCATCGCGAAGTACTTCCAGACGATCCCTCCGGGCCAACGGGCCGAGGTGATGGGGCAGATCGTCCGACAGCTGACCGAGCAGGTGGCATTCCTAGGGCTCTGGTACACCGTTGGATTTGGCGCCCGCAACAACCGCCTTACGGGCGTCGCGCCGCAGTGGCCGTCTACTAACATCGGCTGGAGCGCGTACAGCTGGGATGTGAGCGGCTGAGTGATCAGCCACAAGCAGTGCGAACACCTCGCGGTCTCATGAGTGCATCAATCTTGGGAGTTGAATTCCCGCCCGTCGCCAGTTGACGTCAGGGTGCCCAACGCCCAGGAGGATATCGGAGGGAAGCCATGCTGACGCAGGAAATCAACGATCGCTTGACGCGCGTGGGGCCGGGGACGCCGATGGGCACCGGCCATCCGATCCTGTTCCCGTACATCCTGCTGCAAGGGACCGGTACCTCGTTCTCGTACCAGATCCGGGTGCCGGTGGATGACACCAACACCCTCCACATGGTCTACACGGGGCGGTCGGCAGGGCGGGCAGCGCCCGCAGGCGGAGGGGCAATCGGCGCGGCTTCTCCCTCGGGACGGGCCGCCCCGTTGGTTGCAAGGGATGGGGTTGTCGTCCCGGTGACTCGGCGCATGCCCGAGTACGACGCCCTGGGGCTGGTGGATGCGCCGGGGATCGGGCCGCAGGACCACATGGCCTGGATCTCCCAGGGCCCGATCAGCAACCGGACCCTGGAGCACCTGGTCACCTCGGACAAGGGCGTGATCCTATACAGAAATCTGCTCCTGGAGCAGATCGAGA
>DASXTD010000739.1:0-9018 GCA_036505655.1 Chloroflexota bacterium | reverse complement strand
TACCACAACCCGCCGAATCATCGGGTCCATATTCCCGTCTCGGTGTTCCCGGAGCTCGTCAAGCTTCCCAACGTCGTCGCTATGAAGGATAGCCACCGCAGCCCGGCCGAGTTCATCCGGCTCCACGACGTGATCGACGGGCACATCGCACACGTTTGCAACACCATGCAGATCTACCCATACCTGGAGATGGGAGCGGCTGGCATCTGGAACCACTCCCTATTTAGCGGCCCTTGGCCCGTGCTCGCGGCGTGGAACGCCGCCAAGTCCGGGAACGGGGCGAAGGCCAGGGAAGTCGTGAAAGACATGATGGCGGCCGGTGGTGGGGCGGAGAGCCGCTATGGCGAGATCACAACGCACGAATACGCCGGCTACATCAAGATAGGCGCAGTCCGCCCGCCGTTCGCGTGGGGCATGAGGGATCCAGAGGCGCGGGCCAAGGCGGAGGCACGGGCCCAGAAGGAAGCCCAGAAGTGGCTGAAATTGTGCGAGAAATACCGCCCCGAGGTGGAAGCGGCGGGCGTCCTCCCGATTTAATCGCGCCCGACGAAGGAGGGACCACGGTGGCACAGGCACAGCTTCTTACTGAGGAAGAGCGATCTGAGCAAACGCGGCAGGCGCGCGCCTATAAGAGCCCTTACCAGCTCTGGCGGGAATCGCAGGGGATCCCATGCATAACAGGTTTCTCTGTTTCCAACGTCTACACCGCCGAGTTGAGCCCCTGGGAAGCGCGGGGAGGATCCGGAGTCTTCATCAATCTCGAAGGGAGCGCTGGGTTCAACGACGCGTACGTCTATGAGCTCGCCCCCAAGGAGTCTTCCCTCCCCTACAAACACGTCTACGATGAGCTGATCTTCGTGCTGCGCGGACGAGGTGCCGCGACGGTATGGTACGACGAGAAGAAGAAGCAGACCTTTGAGTGGGGTCCGGGCAGCTACTTCGCCATCCCGCCCAACGCCTGGCACCAGTGGCACAACCTGTCGGGCGACGAGCCCGCCCGCTACTTCGCTATGACGGCCGCGCCGCGGGTGATCGACACGTTCAAAGACCTCGACTTCGTATTCAAGAACGATCACCGATTCTCGAGCATCTTCAATGACGAAGAGGGCTTCTTCCAGCAGGCCGAGCGCATCAGCAATCGGGGTATGTGGGAAACCAACTACATCGCGGACGTCTGGTCCCTGGCTCCCAAGCAGCGGGCGTCCACAGAAGAGCTTGAGGCCAAAGCGCGAGCCGCGGCCGCGCGGGGCGATGGCTGGAAATCCGTAGGCCGCTTCCTCACCGGGGAGCAAGAAGGAGCACACGGAGCGAACGCGCTGATGCTCCGAGGAACCGTGCACGCCGCGGTCAGCTTCCAATCCCAGCCGGGGACGCATGCCCCGCCCCACCGCCACGGCCCTGGAATCCACGTGACTGTGATCGGTGGCCATGGCTACACGATCATGCAGAGCCCCGCCCTGGACCAGACGATCAAGGTTCGATGGGGCCCCGGAACCGTCTTCGTCCCTCCAGAGGGCTGGTGGCACGCCCACTACAACGTGGGCCCCGAGCCCTGGGACTGGCTCAGGGTTGGCTGGGGATCCGAAAAGCCCAAGCCTGGCGGTGGTACCTATGACTACAGCCGGACCCCGCAGGAAGGTGGGGACCAGATGGCCTTCGAAGACATGGACCCAGCCTTCCACAAAGAGTTCGAGGAGGAGCTCGCCAAGATCGGCGTGAAATGCCTCATGTTGCATCATCCCCACTGCTCTTTCAGATAGAGGAGAAACCGCAATGGACATCGCAAAGATCGAGGAGCGCTCGGACCTGGACGCCTGGCTAGCCGAGCGTAACCTGAACGGACACTGGCATCACGCGGCAGAACGGCCGGGCAAGGTCAAGCCGACCCTTTGGAAATGGGCCGACATTTACGCCGGTTTGATGAAGGCAAGCGACATCGTGCCCATGGATCAGACCGGCCGACGCACGATTCAGATGCGAGTGCCGGGCATGAATGACCGGATGAGCAATACCATCCACATGTCGGTCCAGTGTGTCATGCCGGGTGAAGTCGCCAAAGCCCACCGGCACGCGGCCGCCGCTGTGCGTTTCATCATCCAGGGGACCGAAGACGCTTACACAGTGGTGGAGGGCGAGCGCATTCCCTTCCGGACCGGCGATTTCCTCACCACACCAAGCATGACCTACCACGACCACTACAACTACGGTAAGGAACCGGTGATGTGGCTGGATGGGCTCGATAGCGAGCTGGTGGGGAGCCTACTCGGTGTCAACCTCGGCAACGATTTCGAAGCCGACCAGCAGCCAGTGACCAAGCCCGATGGGCTGACCACTCGCATTAGCGGGCACGCCCGGCCGCTCTGGATGAAGAACGACCTGCCGAACCCTCCCTTCTGCTACGCGTGGGAGGACACCCTGGCGACTTTCAATTCACTTAAGCAGAGCGAGTCCGATGGCGATCCATATAATGGCTATCTGCTCACCTACACGCACCCGGTCAACGACGGGCCCACCCTTCCCACCTTTGCCTGCGAGATCCAATTGCTCCAACCGCGCTTGCGGACCCAGACCCATCGCCATCTGAGCACCACGATCTACCAAGTCTTCAAAGGGGAAGGCGCCACCGAGGTGGACGGGGAATTGCTGGAGTGGTCTGAGGGGGACATCTTCGTGGTCCCCGCCTGGAGCTGGCATCGCCACGAGAACCGGCGGGATCAGGACACGATTCTGTACTCGATGAACGACTGGCCGGCCGTAAAGGCCCTCGGTCTGTATCGCGAAGAAGGCCAGGCCCCCGGCTAGCAGCTTCGTCAACCGATTCCGCTGCGACCCTGGACTTGATCGACTCCGAAGAAGCGTAGCTAGGCCGGAACGCCGTAGAATCGAAAACTTCTCAACGGGAGGAAACCCATGGTATTGACCCCCGAAGAAAACGACCTGCTTTGCCGAGTCGGGCGCGGCACCCCCATGGGCGACCTCATGCGCCGCTATTGGGTCCCCGCCTGCCTCTCCGAAGAGATCGCCGAGCCTGATTGCGACCCCATTCGCCTCCGGGTTCTGGGCGAGGACCTCATCGCCTTTCGGGACAGTGAGGGCCGAGCGGGCGTCATGCAGGAGCGCTGCCCCCACCGCGGCGCCTCCCTCTTTTTTGGCCGCAATGAGGAAGGCGGCCTCCGCTGCCTCTACCACGGCTGGAAAGTCGCGGCTGATGGCCAGGTCCTCGATACCCCGTGCGAGCCCGCTGAGAGCATGCTGAAGCATGTGGTCCGCGCCAACGCTTATCCCATCTACGAAAAGGCGGATGTCGTCTGGATGTACATGGGCCCGTCTGACCAGCAGCCTTCGTACCCGGACTACTGGTGGATGAGCCTCGACAAGAGTCAACTGGCCGTTGGCAAGATCGATTACGCCTGCAGCTATCTCCAGGGTGTGGAGGGCACCACGGATAGCGCGCACAACAACGCCCTCCACGGCGGCTATGAGCTTATGCATTGGACCGACGAAGCAATCCGCCGCCTGGTGGAGAGCGGCTACCCGCGGGTCCACATTCCGGTGGACCAGAAGAACGAGATGGTGAACACGGCCTACGGCTATCGCTACGGCGCTATTCGCCGGGATTCTTCGGATCCATCCCGCCAGATCATCAGCATGACGCCGGTCATCCTTCCCTGGTCCATCTACCTCGATTACTCGCCACACATGTTCGTGCCCTCGGATGACGAGCACACCTGGCTCTTCGATGTGCGCACCCGGGGCGGTCGCCCGCTCGACCGCGAGAAGGAGCTGGCTGCGAGGGGCGAGCGCGTCGGTATCGATCTCGGGCCCGACCACCGCAAGCTACGAACGCTCCAGATGAATTACCTCCAGGACCGCCAGGTCATGCGCGAGCGCAAGGAAAGCTGGAGCTACACGGGCATGCCGTGGGGAAAGCCCATCCAGGACATGTCCGTCACCGAGAGCATGGGGCCGATCTACGACCGCCAGGGCGAGCACCTGGGCGTCCACGATGCCATGGTCATCCGCCTCCGCGAGGTGCTCCTGGCCGCCCTCCGTCGCTTCCAGGAAACCGGAGAGACTCCTGCCACCGATCCTTCGATCGAGTGGAGCAAGATCCGGGGTGGCACCGCGGTTGTCTCCGCCGGCACTCCCTGGGATGCGGTCGACTACCCGGACCCAGCCCTCGCCGCCGCCGGCGTTCGTTAGATGGCGCTCCCCGGCAGCACCTCTGAACTCGTCTCGCTCGTTCAGGAGCTGCGTCACTCCACGCCAAAAGTCGAGGCGAGCGGGCCCGTCCTGGACACCGCGGGCACCGGAGGAGACGGCGCCAAGACAGTGAACCTCTCCACACTGGCTGCGATCGTGGCGGCCGCGGCTGGCGTCCAGGTCGCCAAGCAGAATCGGCCGGCGATCAGCAGCTACTGTGGCAGCACCGAAGTCTTGCACGAGTTCGGCGTTGCCTACGATCTACCGCCCGAAGCCGCTGCGAGCTGCTTGCGCGAGACGGGCATCTGCTTCCTGTACCAACCGCTTTACCACCCCGGTGTGATCAAGTCAGCCAAGCTCCACACGAACATCTTCACATCGCCGGCGCGAATCGAACGCTCAACATCAGATTGGCTCCTGCCGCTGGTAAACCCGGCCGGCGCCGATCATTTCATGGTTGGGGTAGCCGACGGCGAGATGGCCTCTCAGATCGCTGATGTGCTGAGCCAGTTGGGCACGCAGCACGCGCTCGTTATCCATGGCGATGACGGCATCGACGAGATCACCTGCACCACGACCACCACGGTTCACGAGGTCAGCGCTGGCAAGGTCAACACCTGGACGTTGGACCCCACGCAGTACGGCTACCTGCGCGCCCCCCGTCACGCTATCCTGGGCGGAGACGCGGTGGAGAATGCCTTGATTTCGCGCCAGGCTCTAGCAGGCAAGCGGAGCTTGTACGGCCAGTACGTCGAGATCAACTCGGCTGCCGCACTGTATGCCGCCAATCGTGTCGCCAGTCTCGAGGAGGGCATGGCGCTCGCTAAAGAGACGCTCGGCAGCGGCGCCGCGGCCCGCAAACTGGACCAGGTCATCCAGGCCTCGCAGCGACTGCAGGCCCAGGTTCCGTCCTCCGCTGGAAGGTCGTAGGCCAAAGTTGGAAAGGATCGGTTATCTCAACCGCCGTCATTCCCGCGCAAGCGGGAATCTACCAGCGAAAGACGGGTAGACCCCCGCTTTCGCGGGGGTGACGGAGGTGGTGAGCCCTGGCAGTGTCCAGTACACGCTAGTTTTGAGCGAGGAGTAGGGATATGAGCGCCACCAAGGACGTACGCGTCGCGTGCCGCATGCACGATTGGACCCGAGCTCTACTTGAAGGACAAGTCCCAGACAAGTCGCTCCATATTGTGATGACCGAGCAGGAAAACGTGGGAGTGGACGGCCTGGTGGGCGATCAGGCGAAGTTCGATTATGCTGAATGCGGCCTGGCTGGCTTGGTCCAGTCTATTTCCAAAGGCACGCCGGTCATCGGGTTCCCGGCCTTCATCCGCCACACCTTTCGCCACTCGTACATCCTGATTCGCTCCGATCGAGGTATCAACAAACCCAAAGACCTCGAAGGTAAGCGCGTCGGGACGAGCTGGAACACCACCGCCACCATCTGGATTCGGGGGCTCTTGCAGGACGGCTACGACGTCGATTTCAAGAAGATCAACTGGTTGGATGTCGGCCCGGCCGGCTACACCACCCCGTCCGGGGCCAACATCGAACGCGCGCAGCGAGGCACGAACCTCCATCAGATGCTGCGGGACGGCCAGCTCGATGCGATCATGACGTTCGACGCCGAGATGATCCACCACCAGGGAAGCACCACCGTGAGGCGGCTCTGGGATGATGTCCGCGCGGAAGAGATCGCCTGGTGGAAGCGAACCCACCTCATGCCCTTTATGAACGTGCCGGCCTGCGACTCCTCCAGGATCAAAAACAAGTTGGATGAAGCGCGCGAGGTATTCGAGGCGTTCGTTCAGGCCAAAGAGATCGGTCTCCAGGCTCTCCAGAACAATCGAGACTCAGGCCTCGCCTGGTACTGGGAAGCACTGGAGACGCAGCTGGACGTGCTCGGTGTGGATCCGGTCCCTTACTCAGTGAGCAAGAACCAGAAGCAGATCGAGACGCTCCTGCGGCTGTGCGCGGAGCAAGGCGTTACCGACCGCCAACTGGCCGTGGACGAAGTCTTCTATGCCGGCTTCGATTCATTGACACCCGCCCATTGAGATGAACAGGGCAATGTTCCGGCCGTTCGTGGTGAGCTTGTCGAACCATAACGGCCGCATCTGCCCGCTCATCCTTCGACAAGCTCAGGACGAACCGGCCCGGGTCCGGACCAATCTGGAGGGAGACGAATAACATGACCGAGAAAGCCCGACTTTACGCGTCAACCTATGATGGAACCCTGGTGTTCAAGCCGGACAACGGTGGCTGGAAGCAGGTCGGCGAAGTGCCCGGCACCGAGTCCGAGAGCGTGGGCGGCTCGCTGCAGCATCCAGAGCAGGTCTATGTGGCCGACCTCCACCGTGGGCTCTTCGGTACCGAGGACGGCGGGCAGCACTGGGCCCAGCTGCTGCAAGGCGAATGCTGGGCCGTTGCCGTCGATCCGACCGACGACAACGTGATCTACGCCGGCACGGAGCCCATTCACCTCTACCGCAGCGAGAACCGCGGCAAGTCGTGGGAGGAGCTAACGGGCCTGCTCGACCTCCCGGAAGACGTAAAGTCCAACTGGTGGTTCCCGCAGCCGCCGCACCGGGGCCACGTCTACCACATCTTCGTACACCCGGAGAACCCGAATACCCTGTATGTTTGCCTGGAGCACGGCGGTATCGTGCGGAGCTTCGATCGCGGCGCCACCTGGGAAGACGTCACCGAAGGCATCGATTACCCCGACATGCACTGGATTCGCTCAATGCCGGGTAGCCAGAATCGCTACTTCGTGGCCGCAGCGCGTGGCTTTTTTAGGACCGACAATCCGGCGAGGGGTTGGTCACGAGCGCAGAAGGGCTGTGAGCGCGATTACTTCCACAGTTTCGTCTTCTTGGCGCCGAACGATCCCGAGGACCCGCCTACGATGCTGCTAGCCGCGGCGGATCGATCGCCCGGCTACTGGCAGCGGCCGGAGGGCTCGCGTTCCGCGATCTACCAGAGTACCGACGCGGCTCGGTCCTGGCACTGGGTAGGCGAGGGCCTAGAGCAAGAGAACCCCGCCATGGTCAACATGCTGGTCAACCACCCGGCCGACCGAAACGGCGCGTTCGCGGCCTTCGGCGGCCACCGCGTGGCGGACGACAAGAAAGGCGGCAGCATCATGGTCACGCACGACCGAGGCGATAGCTGGGAGGACCTCAAAATTGAGCTTCCCCCGGCCATCGGTCTCTGGGCCGCTGCCGAGTAGGTGGCCACACCAAGGTTCGATCCGCGCAACGTCGGCTACGCAACGTCAGCTAAACGTCAGCTAATAGAGGGAGGGGCCTCGCTTGCATCGATTCCGCGCGCTGATTCTCATTTGTCTGGCCGCAACAATCACGAGCTGCGCGCCCTCCGGCCCTAGCACACAGGGCAGCCAATCCGCGAGTGCCGCTCCTCGCGAGCACGTGCTCACCGTATCGATAGAAACGGAGCCTAGCTTCATCGCTGGCCTGGCGCCGATCGCGGGGCTGGCCGCCACGGACTTCTGGCAGCGGTTCTTCAACGCCTTCCTCGACATCTACGATGGCGATGATCACCCACAGCCCTACCTGGCGGAGGCGCTGCCCGCGCTGAACACGGACACGTGGACGGTGTTCCCGGACGGCAAGATGGAGACGCGCTACCATCTCAAGCCTAACCTAGTCTGGCATGACGGGGCACCTCTCACTGCCGACGATTTCGTGTTCACGTTTCAGAACGCCACCCCAGCCGCCGGCTTTCGCACGGGCATCATCCCGTTCACACTGATGGAAAGCGTCACCGCACCCGACGCTCGAACGGTAGTCATCCGCTGGAAGAGCGTCTACCCGGACGCCAACATCCTGCCCCAGGGCGCGACGCGGTTTGGCCTAGTGCCGCTTCCCAAGCACATCCTGGAATCCACGTTCGCCGGCGCCAACGCCCAGGCGATTCAGGAGAGCCCCTACTGGGCACACGAGTTTGTCGGGGCGGGGCCGTTCAAAGTAGATCGCTGGGAGCTCGGCTCTTACCTGGAGGCGGCGGCTTTCGACCAGCATGCGCTCGGCCGGCCCAAGATCGATCGTATCCGCCTGATGTTCATCAGCGATCAGAACACGGCGTTCGCTAATATGCTGGCGGGTAGCACCGACGTGGCTCTGAACTCGATGAACTTCGACCAGGAAGTGCAGCTCAGCCGGGAGTTCGCTGCCAATCAAAAGGGGACAGCGGGCGTCAGCACGGTCTCAGTGAGTGCCGCGCAGTTCCAGCATCGCCCCGAGTACGCTAATCCGAAGGGCGTCCTGGATGTGCGGGTGCATAAGGCAATGGCCCATGCGTTCGATAAACAGACGTTCAGTGATGTGGTTTGGGCCGGGCAGCTGGCGGTAATCGACAGCATCTTTGATCCCCGCACCAGCTTCTACCCCACCATCGACAAAGCGATTACCAAATACCCCTTCGACCTGGCAGCCAGCGAACGGCTGATGAATGAAGCCGGTTATCGAAAGGGCGCCGACGGCTTCTATGCCGGCCCCGAGGGGCGGCTCACCCTGGTGCTCCAATCCCCTCAGGATCGGGCAGAGCTACCCGTCCTGGACGCCAACTGGCGGAAGGCCGGTTTCGACATCCAGGAGCAGCCATTAGCCAAGCTCGACTCGTCTGACTCCCAGGTGCGGAGTACGTTCAGCGCGCTGAGCGTGAACACGTCCGGCGCTTTCGAGGTGCAGCAGACGGCCCTTTACCGCGCGTCCGAAGTGACATCCGCTGATAACCGCTGGCGGGGCGAGAATCGAACAGGCTGGGCGATCCCTGCTTATGACAAGCTCGTAGATG
>DASXTD010000738.1:0-2849 GCA_036505655.1 Chloroflexota bacterium | reverse complement strand
GAGGGCAGCGTCTTCGTTCCCCCGAACATGTGGTTCCACCAGCATTTCAACGTGAGCGATCATGACGATCGCTACCTGGCTTTCCACGCGCCCGGTCGCGGGAGCGACAGCTTCTATGCAAACGGCCGGGACCCGTCCCATCAGATTGAGTACTGGCAGGAAGACCCGATCATCCGCGAGACGTTCGAAAAACGGCTGTCCGAGATTGGGATCAAATCGCTCATGCCGGACGAGTGCTACACGAATCCCAACTTCGAATGGGACTACGATCAATCGGGCGACTAGCGATGCGAACACTGCTGGTAGCGCAGCGAAGCGGAGCGGTCTCGGAGCTCAATAGCCGAAGGGTGGATTGGCTATGGCCGTTGATTCTCTTGGTTGCCCTGGCGGTCACGGGGTGTGCTGGCCCCTCGACCGTTCCGTCCGCCCAGGATGCTCGTCCGCCGAATCCAGGCCAGATCAAGACGCTAGTGCTAGCCCAGATCAACGCGGTGAAGTCGTATAGCCCCTGGGATTTTTCGAACACGTCCGGTGGCGGCACCACACTGACCGAGATCCACACAATGGGATTGACGGTCCAGGATAACGGCGGCAATCAGGCCCCCCGCATCGCCACCAAGATGCCGTCCGTCAACGACGGCAGCATCTCGATACCGGCCGACGGTCGGATGGTCACCACCTGGCAAATTCGACCGGACGTCACCTGGCAGGACGGCACCCCATTTACGACTGAAGACATCGCGTTCACGTTCGCGATGTACTCGCGGCCGGATCTCAGCCTCAACAGCTCGGCTTCCCGGTTCATGGAGCGCGTCGATGTCATGGATCAGTTCACCGCGAGGATCACCTGGAAGACCACCTACTATCTCGCCCTCGACCTCAACCAAAGCGCGTTCTGGATGTTTCCCAAACACCTGCTGGGCGAGGGTTTGGAAGAGAGCAACGCCGCCTTGACTCAGCGGTCCTACTTCACCACCGACTACGTCCATCTGGGGCCATTTCGCGTCACCAGTTGGGGTCAGGGCGAAAACCAGGTGTTCGAGCGACACCCTGGTTACTTTCTCGGAACGCCCAAGCTCGACCGAGTGATCATCAAGACCATCGTGAATCCTCTGAGTATCCAGACCGAGCTCAAGGCTGGGTCAATCGACATGGCGGCGGAAAAGACCCTCCCCACGGATGCCTATGCGGACCTCCGGGATGAATGGAGCAAATCCGGTGAAGGGACCGTGCTGTCTCGGCAGGACAACTGGCGCTACATCAGGTTTCAATTCGATCCAGCCTTCGCTCGGCCGATCGAGCTCAGCCAGGATGTGCGGCTGCGGCGAGGGCTTCTCCTCGGATGGGATCGAGAGGCGCTGCGCGAGTTGATTTTTCCCGGGTTCGATCGGTCGCTGACCAACGGCGACACGTTCATGCAGAGCAGCGACCCTCGCGCCGCCATCGTAGGCGAGCCGTTTGCCCCCTTTCCTTACGATTCGAATCGGGCCGCCCAGGAGCTTGCCGGTGGAGGCTGGACACGAGCCGCAGACGGGAGACTGCTGAACCGGGAGGGCCAGCAGGTCCAGATCGAGATCCGAGCCACCCCCGCTGAAGCGAAGGATCTGGCGGTTGTGGCCGAGGGCTGGCGGCGCCTGGGAGCGGAAGTGATTGAGTACGTCCCGCCGGAGGCGCTCAACCGTGAAAACGCCTTCAAGTCGCAATTCCCAGCCACCAACGCGACGGCACAGGGAAGCGGGGATGGCATCTTCGTCGGCTTCGACAGCCGACAATCAGCGGTCGCGGACAGCAACTGGATAGGGAACAATCGGGGGCACTATATGAACCCCGCACTCGATCGGCTGATCGACCAGCTCAGCGCGTCCCTCGACATCACCGAACAGGCCCACATCCTTCGGCAGGAGGCCGACCTCTTGGCGGCGGACTTGCCTGCCCTTCCGGCCTACTTCCGCCTCAGTTCTACGTCAATCCGCAAGACGGTTCGCGGCCCCATCTACGAGGACTTCCCAGCCACGCAAGGCTCCGGCAACACAATCGCCCGCAATGCCCACCTCTGGGATAAGGCGTAGCTGACCCGCCCACCCATACGGGTCAGGCATGCCTGACCCGTCGTCAAGCAGAAGAAAGGAACGCCGAAATGGCCAGCTACAGCCACTGGGCAATCATCGATACCGCTGATGGGCCAATGTCCATGTACGTGGCGGTGCCGGGGGGCGGTGACCCGCGGCCAGCGGTGCTGATCATCCACGGGATCGATGGCCTGGCAACCGGTACGACCGCTGTGGCGGATCGGTTCGCTGAAGAAGGCTATGTGGCCGCGGCGCCCGATCTCTTCCATCGGGGCCCGATCCCCTCATCCTTTGAGGATCTTTACAAGCGCCGCCGCGGGCATACCGACGCGCAGACGAGCCTCGACATCGCCGCCGCGATCGCCCATCTGCAGGCGCAGCCGCTAGTTAAACCCGGGCCGGTGGGAATCATCGGCTTCTGCATGGGAGGTCGAGTTGCCTATTACATCGCGGGAACGAATCCCAGCATCGGTGTAGCAGCGGACTGCTACGGCGGGGGACTGTTCGTGAGTGAGGGCGGTCTGGCGCCGATCGAATACACCAACAATATCCGTTGCCCGATCATCCTCCTGGACGGCGAATTAGACCGCAACCCGTCGCCTCAGGATCTGGAGACTATCCAGGCTGAGCTGAAAAAACATGGGGTTACCTATGAGGCTCATATCTACCCCGGGGTAGGCCACGGCTTTATGGGGGAGGAGCCGTCAGATACCAGCCCGGAGGCGAGCGACGAGGCCTGGAAACAAGTCTGGGCTTGGTTCCATCGTCATCTAGAGACGG
>DASXTD010000737.1:0-3371 GCA_036505655.1 Chloroflexota bacterium | reverse complement strand
AACCGAACAAGAAGCCTACCTCTCCAACCCCACCAACCGTTGCTATCACTGCAAGGTCGAGCTGTGGAGCACCCTGGAGCCAGTCGCCCATGAGCTGGCCATCGCGGTGCTGGCTGACGGGTTCAACGTGGACGATGAGGGCGACATCCGACCCGGGGCCAGAGCCGGCCGCGAGGCCGGAGCCCGCAGTCCGCTCCGCGAGGCGGGTCTGACCAAGCTCGAAATTCGGCAGCTCTCCCGCCAGCTGGGCCTGCCTACCTGGGACAAGCCGCCGATGGCGTGCCTCTCCTCCCGGGTCCCCTACGGCGAGCGCATCTCCATGGATAAGCTCCAACGCATCGATCGCGCCGAGCAGATGCTTCGCGAGCTGGGCTTCCGCCAGGTCCGCGTCCGGCACCATGACGGGCAGGTTGGGCCGGGCTCAATCGGCGGGCGGCGGGATGAAACCACTGGAACTGTGGCCCGAATTGAGTTGCCTCCACAGGACATCGCACGATTCTTCGCCGAAGGCCTGGCGGAGCCCGTCTCGAAGCGACTCAAAGAGCTCGGATTTCAGTACGTCACCGTGGACGTGGAAGGCTACCGCTCCGGCAGCTTGAACGAAGTGCTGACCCTCCGGCCCGTGTGAGGTCCGTTTAACCCCCATGCTGCTGGCCATTGACGTCGGCAACACGGAGATCAAGCTCGGCGTGTTCGAGGGGCACGATCTGCGGGTGTCGTGGCGGTGGTCCACCGATCCGTACAAGTTAGCGGACGAATACGCCGCTCAGCTCGGTTGGCTGCTCCAGACCGCCGGCCTGCCCCGGGAATCCGTCGGCCGCGTGGTCGTCTCCAGCGTGGTGCCGCGCCTAACCGAAGCGTTCTCCGAGCTGGGATCGGGCTATTTCGGCTGCGCGCCGCTCCAGGTCTCGTCCTCAATTCAGACGGGAATAGCCCTCATTGTTGACCGACCGGAAGAGGTGGGCGCTGACCGCATTGCCAACGCAGTCGCCACCAAGACTCTTTATAGGACGCCCGCGATCGTGGTCGACTTTGGCACTGCCACCACATTCGACGTGATTTCCGGAGAGGGCGATTTCATCGGTGGCTGCTTCGCGCCGGGGCTGGTCGCCGCGGTCGATGGCCTGCTGAGCCGAGCGGCCCGCCTACAGCGTTTCGATTTTGTGGCTCCCGACAAGGTCATCGGGACGAACACGATCGCTTGCCTGCAGGCCGGCACTATCTTCGGCTACGTGGGCCTCGTCGAGGGACTCGTTGCCAGAATCGAGCACGAGATGGGTCAGAAAGCGCTGGTTCTGGGCACCGGCGGGCTGGTGGAGATCATCGCGAATCAGACCCGCGCCATTAACGTGGTGGATGAGCATTTGACGCTGCATGGGCTGCGAGTGCTCGCCGACCTGAATTCGAAGGACTGA
Organism: Chloroflexota bacterium; assembly: GCA_036505655.1. GTDB lineage: Bacteria > Chloroflexota > UBA6077 > UBA6077 > SHYK01 > DASXTD01. Next base: position 1,956 of record DASXTD010000737.1, on the reverse strand, counting down.
CTTCTTGATCCCCTCCCCCTCGACGGGGGAGGGTTAGGGTGGGGGTGAAAAATCTCGAATCACAATCCATTGGATGGGCGGCGCGTGGTGCTTGGCGTATCGGCCAGCATCGCGGCTTACAAAGCGGTCGCCATTGCCAGCCAGCTGACCCAGCAGGGCGCCCTGGTGGACGTCATCATGACGCCCGAGGCTGCCGAGCTAGTCCGGCCCTTGAGCTTTGAAGCCATCACCCACCGGCCGGTGGCCTTCGAGATGTTCCGACTGATCGATTCAGAAATCGCCCACGTCGCCCTGGCTAGGTCCGCTGACGTGTTCTTAGTGGCACCGGCCACCGCCCACACGATTGCGAAACTGGCGATCGGCCTCGCGGACGATCTGGTTTCCGCGACCGCGCTATCGTGCCAGGCGCCGCAGCTGCTGGCTCCGGCCATGGAGTCCGGCATGTGGCAGCATCCCGCGACAGTCGACCACGTAAAGACCTTGCGCGAGCGCGGCTGGACGATCGTCGAGCCCGGCGTCGGCCATCTCGCCTCCGGGGCGGTGGGCGAGGGCCGCCTAGCCGAGCCGGAGCAAATCGTGGACGTTACAAAGCACGTGCTCGCCCGCGGCGGCGATCTGGCCGGTTGGCGCGTCACCATCACCGCCGGTGGCACCCGAGAGCCGCTGGACCCCGTCCGTTTTCTGTCCAACCGGTCGTCGGGAAAGATGGGCCTCGCTCTGGCGGAAGCAGCGCGCGATCGGGGCGCTGATGTCACCTTGATTTGGACTTCTGGAGCGGACAGCGTTCCCCACGGAGTGCAGCTGGTCGAAGTCGAGCAAGCGGAAGAGATGCGGGCCGCGGTGCTGGCGGCATTGCCTCGCACGGACCTGCTGGTGATGGCAGCGGCGGTCGCCGATTACCGCCCCGCCGAGGCCGTCGGTCAAAAGATCAAGAAGGCTTCCGGCATGCTGGCCCTGGACCTGGCTCCAACGGTGGACGTGCTGCAGGAAGTATCCAAAGTGCGTGGCCCCGATGACCGGACGATCGTCGTCGGGTTCGCAGCCGAGACCGAAAGCGTGCTCGACAACGCCCGCAAGAAGCTGGTCGACAAGCGGCTCGATCTGGTGGTCGCCAACGACGTCACGATCCAGGGCAGCGGATTCGGAAGCGACTTCAACCAGGTTTCCATCCTGCAAGAGGGCGAGCCGGACATCGACCTGCCGCTTTTGCCGAAAATCGAAGTGGCGCACCACGTGTACGACGCGGTGCTCCGAATGAGCGGAGCGTCTCGGGACCCAAGTGCCGAGTTTCGGGCCTAGTCAAGGCCGTTGAGGGAAGAAGTAGTGTTAGACCAGCAGCGGGCTGGAGTCGACAAAGAAGCTATCAAGTTGGCCGTCGTAAACCTCATCGCGGCGATCGGTGAAGACGTCAATCGGGAGGGTTTGGCCGAGACGCCCCGCCGCATCGCGGACATGTACGAGGAGATCTTCCAGGGCCTCCAGCAGGATCCTCGTGAAGTGCTGCAGGTCGGTTTCGATGAGCGTCATGAGGAAATGGTCATCGTGCGCGACATCCCCTTCTATTCGATGTGCGAGCACCACTTCATGCCCTTTTTCGGGACGTTCCACATCGGCTACATCCCCCGCGGCCGCGTCGTCGGCATCAGCAAGATCGCACGCGTAGTGGAAATTTTTGCGCGCCGCCCCCAGCTCCAGGAACGGCTCACCAGCCAGATAGCAGACATCCTGATGGAGGAGCTCCAGCCCCACGGGGTGGCCGTAGTCGGCATGGCGGAACACCTCTGCATGACCATGCGGGGAGTAAAGAAGCCCGGCGCCAAAGTGTCCACCTCCGCCAATCGGGGCGTGTTCCGCGAGCACGAGGCCACCCGCCTGGAGTTCATGTCCCTGCTCGGCAACGGGCACTAGGAGCGCCGTGCCGCGCGTCTACCTCGGGCTCGGTTCGAACCTGGGGGA
>DASXTD010000736.1:0-3613 GCA_036505655.1 Chloroflexota bacterium | reverse complement strand
CAGGTAGATGTGCCAGCCGATGGCCACCTGCTGCATCTGATCGCCGATGCTAGAGATAAGCTGCCCTGACCAGAGCAGGCGGAAGTCGCGGTGGCGAAGCGTACGGAGGGCGTGTCCCGCACCTGAGTCCTGGGCAGGCTGAGCCGGCGCGCCCGAGCTAGCCAATACGCAGTCCTGCTGACTCGGCTTTCCAGGGGTCGCCGGGCTCGACGTTCTTGAGGCGGAGGGAGGCGCGCTGCTTCGCTTCGATAGTGAGGTTCAGGCTGCGGCTATCCGGCTCGCGCCGCTGGCCGTTGCTGACCCTGGCCGGACGGCGGAATCCCGGCTGAGTGACACCTTGGGGGTCCCAGCGCACCAACGATGGCTCCCTCCCTAGAATGGTCGCATCGTTATGGCGCAGCGTCAATCCCAGGTAGGTCTACTAAAAGGGGACCTGGCCAGCCTCGTAGAAGCGAACGTCATGGAGCTTCCAGCGGTCTCCCTCGAGCATGAGAGTCGCCGTCTGTGGAACCGGCTGAGAAGGAAGCTGCTGAACGAGCTGGCCCTGACTGTTGAAGACCGAAGTCTGCCAGGTCTCCACCACGTCCGCTTCGACCTGGTTATCGCCGATGCGGCGGAAGCCTTTGAAGTTGGCGTCGACCAGGTGGCTATCCTCGAAGACCCCGGCGTTCTTCAGAGCGTCGAACTCCTGCTCTTTGTGCTTGATCCAATCGGATGTGGCTCGGGGGTGAAGCATCTGGGCGTCGCGGCGGAGTGTGGCTTGCTCCTCGATGCGATCGTACTCGAGGATGGCCCCCTTGACCGCCTCCTGCGTTACGGCGTCAATGGCCAGGACTGTTCGACCGGGGTCGAAGTTGAGCACGCCCTGGAGTTTGACTGCCCCGAAGATGCCGGCACCTACGAGGACGATGACGCCTAGGGCGGCGGCTACCCAGCCAGGGCTCCTGACGGCCCGCCGAATTCCGCCCCGCAAGATCCGGCGGACGCCGGAGTCTGTTGCGCGCAGGGGTCGGGTCCGTGCGATGAGGTCGTGGAGGCCTGCTCCGTCCTGACGGTTCAGGACGGCCATCCAGGTGATGGGGAGCAGCACTGCGAAGGCGATGAATCGAACCAGGGCCCGTCCAATGCCAGGCCGGTCCGAGGTACCACGGCGGGCGACCCGTACCCCCACCAGCCATTTGCCGAGGGTTGTACCAGCGAGGGCCCAGAAAGGAACGACGTATAGCCCGTACAGCACCGCCGCTACGGCCAAGCGGGGGGCGCCCCTGATTGCCTGGATGATGGGCGTGACAGCCGAGGCTATATCGAAGGCAGCGGTCTCGGCGCCGGCAGCCTCGAGCGCCACCAGCAGGAGCGCGAGCAAGCCAAACAGGACGTTGGCGATGATCAGCAGCAGCGCCGCATCGATCACTAGCGCAAAGAGGCGCTGGGATCTGTTGGCCGGACGCGGCGGCTCAGGAATCCCGTTAAGGCCGATCATCGGTCGGCAGGGCCGACGGCCGTTCTTCGCAGCCTGGTGATGCCATGGATGGCGGTCACCAAATCACTGCTACGCGGGACACCATAGTTCTCCCTCGACTCCTACTTGCAGGATACACCCGTACCGTGAGCGATCAGCGGGAGACCTAACGAAGCGCAGCCTCGGACTCGATACCCATGGGGTCCCAATCGGTGCGAATATCGCGGCTGATGTCACGGAAATCGCGCCGCAGGTCATCCAGGAACGCTCGACCCCAGAAGTAGTAGCCGTTGTAGATCTTGTAGATGGTCAGGTCCGGGTATAGGACGAAATCGCACGGCAGATGGTTCCCGCGCCGCGAGCTGGCCTCGACCAGGCCCAGCGCATCCATGTACAGGTGCTCGGCGTCCGACAGGATGGGGAAGGTGCAATCGAGGCCGGTCCGCAGGGCGCCGTTCACCTCGGGCGGGTCAACACTAATCGCCATGACCTTGGCATAGGCAACGCGCAGCTCGGGTTCCATCGTGGATAGGAGGCGCAACTGCACCACACATTTCGGTCACCACCAGCCGCGATAGAACACCACCGCGATCGGGTCTTTGCCGCCTGTGAGGTCGGAAGGCTTGACCAGGTTCTTCTGGCCGTCTGGGAGGGCGATGTCCGGGAACTTGGAGCCGACCGCGACGTTGAGATGCATGGGCTATCTCCTGCGCTGTTAGCGTGACCTGTATTGCCGGCATTGTAGGTCCTGGAAGCTAGGTGCGCTCGGGTCGGACCGTTACCCTGTCACCATCGGTAATGACCTCGATAGCCCCACTGAGATCAGTGCGATAGGTGGGCACTCGAGCCAGGATGGCCAGAGTGGAAGGGTCGGGCCCGGTAGTTCGCAGCCCGGTGTCCACCGGGATGATGCCCAGGCGGGGGCCGATCGCGCGCAGGGTAGCATCATCCAGACTGGCTGGCCCGGCAGCGCGGGGCACGAACCAAACGTCTGCTGCCATCGGATAGCCTTGGTTGATCAGGACCCGCACTGATTCAGGATTGAGGCTCGGGCCGATCAGCAATGCGACGTGCCTGTACTGGAGTCGGATGGCTAGGGTTCGCGCGAGATTCGCTGGGGCTGCCTGCGTCGATACCGGTTCCGTGAGTAGCGCCTGGAGGCGGAGATCCGGTTCCAGGTCGATGCTCATCGGCCCGTTAACCGCCACCGAACGGCTTCCGACGGCCGAGCGCCAGCGCTCGATGAACACGGCGGGGACTGGCTCGGGCGGCATCAGAGCCATCCCCACCGAATACTGATCTATAGCTCCGAGCAACCCCGGCAGGCGGTCGGTTTCCGCCCGCGTCAGGATCGCCATGGTTAGATGGTGGCTCAAGAACGGCAGGCGGCTGCCCAGAGCAGCGGCCATGGCGGATGGGCTGCGACCGCCGTCGATGAGCAGGCTGCTGCCGCCTGGTGTTCGCACGAGGTAAGCAGCCGTTCCGCCGCCATCGAATACGGTGACGGATAGAGTGGGCGGGCCAGGCGCGGCCGGAGTGCTAATGAGGAGACTCCCCGCTACTCCGATGATGGCTGCTACCCCCGCCACCCGGGCGAGAGGTAGCTGCCTGACCCGAGCCAACCAATCCTTGCCCTCGGGTGTGGGGAGCACCGCCCATGCGATCAACCCGGCGGCAAATAACGGGCTGAGCAGCAATGGCGCTGCGCCGGTCGGAACCAATACACCAGGCCAGCCGGCGGGAATGGAAATCACCCCCAGCAAGTAGCTGGCGGGTGCGATAAGGACCAAGCCAGCCAGGGGCGCAATCCCCGGGGCCAGCGCTACGAGTGGAGCCATGAGGGCGGCTGCGATGGTCGCGATGGGGATCATCGGTGCAGCCAGAGTATTAGTGAGCGGCGCAATCGTGGAGAGCTGATGGAAACTGGAGGCCAAAATCGGGATCGTAGGCAACTGGGCAGCCATCGTACCAGCGAGCGGTTCGCGGATCCAGCTCGGAAGGAACGGCAGGACTGCCGCAAGTCGAGGCTGAAGCGTTACCAGACCCAGCGTACCGAATACCGACAGCTGGAAGCCCAGGTCGGTGGCAATGGCCGGCGTGAGCGCCAGCATAGCTGCGACCGCGAAGAGGAGCGCGCCCAGCGGGTCCGTGCCC
>DASXTD010000735.1:0-9461 GCA_036505655.1 Chloroflexota bacterium | reverse complement strand
CTCAGCCGCCGCGCGAGCCAGCGCGTCGGCCTCCTCGTCGCTGATCGCGCCGAACACACCCACTGCGCCTACAACCTGGCCGCCCCTACGAATGGGGGCGCCGCCACCGCCAGCCAGGATCTTGAAGTGGACGATCTCGCTCACTCTCGCAACCTGATCGGGGCCCATTTGCCTGGTCACCTCCAGGGTTGGGTGCTGGAAGACAAGTGCCGTGGCAGCCCGGGCCTCCGCGAGGTCCGGTGAGGCCGGCGGCGCGCCATCCATGCGGTCCATCTGCATAACCACCCCCACCTCGTCCACCACAGCGACGCCGAGGGCGAAACCTTGTTGCTGGGCGAGGTCGATGGCGCGGTCTGCGTGGCGACGAGCTACCTCCAGGGTATGGGGAAGATCGTCGATGCGTTCATTCACGGGTCGGCCACGTAATGGGCCTTCCCGCGGAGGGCGGTCGGTGGTTCGGGTGTGCTGGTCCGAATAGGGGATCTGGAGGGCGTAGGCGATAACCACGTCCTCCGCGTTACCCCGCACGCCATCGAGCTCGAACTCCGATGGATCGACGCCGGGGATCTCGTTGAAGGGGCCGATCCCCTCCCCAGTGGCGATAGCGCCGATAGGACGGCCATCCCGGTAAATGAGCATGCCGCCCTCGCCAGGGAAGACCGGCTCCTGGGCCATGCGCTGCCAGTTGGGATTGTTGAACGGCCGCTCGTGCCAGCGGGCGCTGGTCTGGGTAAGCGGGATGCGGCGCGCGGCAGTGAGGTACGCTTTGCCGCGGGCAATCCACACGGTGGCGGGCGCCGTTCCCATGCGGGAAAGGCACACCATGTTGGCGCCTAGGTCCATTATCGCCGTGGCGCCGGCCAGCTTGAACCGGCGCGTCTTCTCCACTGCTCGGTTCATCATAGAGCGCGCCTCGGACAGAGTCAGGTCCGGTTGGATGCTGGTGACTGCCATTGTCCTCCCCCCCAACTTGTGGTGTGGGTTAAGCCCCCGCCGCCGCGCGGGCCAGCGCGTCTGCCTCCTCGTCGCCGATCGCGCCGAACACGCCCACCGCGCCCACGACCTGGCCGTCCCGGAGAATGGGGGCGCCGCCTCCCCCAGCCAGGATCTTGAAATGGACGATATCCGCCACCCGGGCTACCTGGTCGTGACCTATCGTTGTCGTGACCTCCAGGGTCGGCCGCTGAAAGACGAGCGCGGTGGCAGCTCGGGCCTCGGCCACATCCGGCGAAGCCGGCGGCGCGCCATCCATGCGGTCCATCTGCATAACCAGCCCCATGTCGTCAACCACCACGACCCCGAGTGCGAACCTCCGCTGCTCAGCCAGCTCGACGGCCCGATCGGCATGCCGGCGCGCGACTTCGAGCGTGTGCGGGAGATCATCGATGTGCTCATAGACCGGACGGCCGCGCAGCGGACCTTCGCGGGACGGGCGATCGGTGGTGCGGGTGTGCTCGTTGGTGTATGGGATTTGCAGCGCATACGCCAGGACCACGTCTTCGGCATTGCCCCTCACACCGTCGAGCTCGAACTCGGATGGATCGACGCCGGCGATCTCGTCGAAGGGTCCAATACCGGCGCCGGTAGCGATGACGCCGACCGGGCGACCTTCCTTCTCGATAAGCAGGCCGCCCTCGCCGGGAAAGATCGGCTCTTGCGCCATGCGTTGCCAGTTGGGATTGTTAAACGGCCGCGCGTGCATACGGGCGCTGGTCCCGGTGAGCGGAATCCGGCGGGCGGCGGTGAGGTACGCCTTCGCGCGGGCGATCCAGACGGTAGCCGGAGCCGTGCCCATACGCGAAAGACAGACCATGTTTGCGCCCAGGTCCATGATGGCCAGGCTGCCAGCCAGCTTGAACCGCCGGGTCTTCTCGATCGCACGGTCCATAATGGCGCGCGCCTCAGTCAGCGTCAGATCTGGTTGAACGGACATGATGGCTCTGTGGTCGGAGCTAATCGCCGTCGTCCCCGTAGTCCCACGCGTAGTCCCGATCGCGGTAGGCCTCTTCCGGGATATCCGAGGTGAGGTCGCGCTTGGCGAGCTCCTCCTCGAACTTCTGGCGGATCCAGGGCTCTTCGTCCGGGTAGGCAATCTGCTGCGCACCGAATACGTCCGAGTGACCATTGAGCAGCCGCGGCGGCCCGAAAGCGATGTAGCGGGCAGGCGTACGGCCCACGTTGAAGTGCTGGTGGTACCACTGCTCCGGCGGCGTGAACACCGTGCCTTCCTGCCAGGGGATCACCGTCTTCTCTCCACCGGGCGGCCACACGATGGAGTAGCCCTCGCCGGCGGGAATCACGATGACGCGCCCGGGCCCGTGCCGGTGGCCCATCTTGTAGCGGCCAGGGGGGAAGACCGACATGTGCCCGCCTTTGCCGGTGCGGGACCGGAAATAGACCGTAGTGCCACCGGCACCGCGAGTGCGATACGGCTCCAGCTTGTCCCAGGTAGCCATGTTGGGCAGAAAGTTCCCGACGAACAGGTTCCGGAGGCCTGACCGGTTGCCAGTCGGGTGGGTGACAACCGCCTCGGAGAACATGTTCACGTCCTCGCCATAGAGGATGCTGAGGTCAACCTTGGGGTTGTCGAAAAAGAACTCGATGTTTGGTTGCGACATCAGAGCGAGCGGCAAGTAGTTGGTCTGCAAGACGCGAGCGGGTTGGGTCCCCTGCACGTTGCTAAGCTGGTAGCTGTAGTTCGGTGGGATCATGAAGATCGCGTGCTCGCCCCACTCGAACGATTTCTTGGGCAGACCTTCAGCACCCCAGGCCGTGCAGATGCCGCGGCCGCTCACGATGTAGACCAGCTCCTCCAGCGCCAGGCGGGATGGTGGGAGGGTCTTGCCCGGGGGAATCTCGGTGATGCGAGCTTCGTGGATGTCTTCCATGCCTTCCAGGTAGAGGAAGCCTCCATTGCACTCGCGCTCCGGCCACCAGGCCAGGGGCACAGTGCCCAGGTTATCGACGTGATGCCCCCGATAGACAGGCAGCTCGAGCGATGCCATCCACTGCTCGTAGGCTGACCTCGGGTTCCAGGTCGCTTCGGTCTCTTCTTGTGCGGCTTCTGCCACAGGACCTCCCTTATACGAGTACAAAATGCGGAGCGCGGAACGTGGAGAGCAGAATGGTAACTCTATGAGGCAGCTTGATGGGTGTTGAGAGCCGCCGGCGATCCTGGATTCTAGGGGAACCGCTGGCGGCGGCAATCCTGTGGGGTGGCGTATTTACGGCCGCCAAGCTCGGCATGCAGGAAATCCCGGTCGCCAGTTTCACGCTTATCCGAGCGCTGCTGGCAGCCGGCCTATTGCTAGCTGTCTCTGGCGGTTTCCGCGCTCCGCGGCTCGGGCGGCCAATCTGGAAGCCACTCGTGCTGGCTGCCCTGGGCCAGACGTCCTTTCAAGTCCTATTTTTGCAGGGGCTGCACGCAACCACGGCCAGCGTCAGCGCCATTCTCCTGGCCAGCGCGCCTCTGCTCACCGCTGCCTGGTTGGGCGCGACGGGTCGCGAGCGATTGGTGCGAGCTCAGTGGTTAGGCCTGATCCTGGGCCTGGCTGGCGTGGCACTCGTTGTGAGTGCCGGCGGCTTGAGCGTGGGCACCTCGCTAATCGGAAATTTGCTGGCCTTGGGCGCGGCGGTGGCCTGGGCGTGGTATGGCCTGACCATAGGCTCGCTGACCGCCTCCATCGGCCCGGTGCGCGCGTCCGGCGCCACCGTGGGCATCGCTGCCATGGTGCTGGCGCCGTTCGGCCTCGGCGAAGCTGCTTCGGTCAATTGGGCCGACATCTCCCTCACCGCCTGGGCTGGCCTGCTCTACGGAGCGACGTTTGGGCTGGCGCTGGCCACCGTGCTGTGGGTGCGCTCCGTCCAGCGCTGGGGCACCCAGGCCACCATGAATTACGGTTATGTCGAGCCAGTTGCGGCGGTCCTCATCGCCGCTATCGCCTTGCACGAGGTGCTCCTTCCCATTCAGGCGGTGGGAGCCGTTCTGGCTCTCATCGGCGTCTATCTGGCATCAACTCCGCCGACGGTAACTCCAGAAGAACTTCCAGCAGCAGAAATGCGGTAGATTCAGTCCTCAAAGTCCAAACGTCTAGCGGGAGCGAGGATCAATGCTGAGCCAGCAACAAAACGAGCGCTTCACCCAAGTTGGTCCGGGCACACCTATGGGCGAGCTTATGCGTCGCTATTGGCTGCCGTTTGCCACTGTCAAGCAGCTGCACGATCACCCGACCAAGGCAGTGAGCCTGCTCGGCGAGCACCTGGTTGCCTATCGGGACCGATCCGGCAAGTACGGCTTGATCCAGGAGTTCTGCGCCCACCGTAATACCAATCTGCTCTGGGGCATCCCCGAGCAAGACGGCCTTCGCTGTCCGTATCACGGTTGGGTCTACGACGAACGCGGCGATTGCATCGATCAGCCGGCCGAATCCCCCGAATCGACCTTCAAAGACCGCATCAAGGTGACCGCCTATCCAGTTGAGGAGCTCGGCGGAATGCTGTGGGCCTGGATGGGCCCGGAGCCACGGCCGTTGGTGCCGCGCTGGGAAGCTTTCGTCAAAGAGGGGATCCGGAGCGTCGGCTGGGCGGTTCTACCCTGTAACTGGCTCCAGATCATGGAGAACTCACTCGACCCGGTCCATACCGAGCACCTGCATCGCTACTTCACTAATTACGTCCTGGAGCGCCTGGGGCAAGATGATCCCACCGCTCGCCAGTACTGGCGTTCCAAGGCCAATGTACGCAAGCACACCAAGATCGGCTTCGACGTCTTTGAGCACGGCATCGTGAAGCGGCGCGTGCTCCAGGGATATGACCAGACGAATGCGATGTGGTCTATCGGCCACTGCGTCGTCTTCCCGTTCATGCTCCAACAGAGCCAGATACGCATCCCAATGGACGACACCCACACGTTGTACTGGTGGTACAACGTCCATCCCCAGCGGCCAGAAGATGAGGATCAGCGCGCGGAAGACATACCGCTCTATCAGGTTCCTCTGCCCGGCCTGGACGCCGAGGGGCTGCCAGTCTGGGAGCTGGCGGACAACAACTCGGGTCAGGACAACTACGCCTGGGTCAGCCAGGGTCCCGTCACCCCGCGTTGGACGGAACACCTGGGAGAGTCGGACAAAGGCATCATCCTGTATCGCCGCTTGCTGGCCGAACAGATGAGGATCGTGGAAGACGGCGCCGATCCGATGAACACGTTCCGCGATCCAGCCCAGAATGTCTCCATTCACATCCAGACCGAGTCTGACGACCCCACCTTTGAGGCCAGCGGCGGCCTCGACGGGGCGAGCCTCCTGTATGGGCAGCGGCCGACCGCCATCAGCACCGGGCAGTCCAGCAAATACGATCCCGTGCGCCAGCGAAGGGCGCGCGAATCCGGTTACGCCGTCCCCGAGAAAGTGGGCGACGCAGCCAGCCGGGTAGTGGACTTCGGCTATATCCACCCGAGAGAACCCGCGCTCAAATAAGATCGAGTACCAGGAGACCATAACGGGCATGGCGACGGTCTATCGCGCCGAAAACGTGGGCAGCCTTTTGCGTCCCCAGGTGGTTCTGGAGGCGCGCAAGGCGCGAGTTGAAGGCCGAATGAGTGCGGAAGCGCTGCAAGAGATCGAGGATCAGGCCGTTCTGGATGCGCTGGAGCTGCAGCGGAAGGCGGGCCTGGACGTGTTCACGGACGGTGAGCTCCGCCGCGGGTCGTTCTTGAGCGGAATGGCCGACTCGGTCGAGGGATTCGTTCCGGACAAGATCGTCATGGAGTGGCACGGCCCGGGGGGTGGAAACGAGGCCAGTGCCGCGCAGGTCGTCGGAGGCAAGCTGCGTCAAAAACATCGGTTGACGACCCATGAGATTGGCTTCCTGCAGCAGCATGCGCCGGGAGCGTTCAAGATCACCATCCCGGCTCCGAGCAACTTCCCGGACGTGAGCTTCAAGCCAGGCGTGACGGATCGCTTCTACCCAACCCGATCCGCCTTACTGCAAGAAATTACGGACATCATCCACGCTGAGGTGTTGGACGCCGTTGATAGCGGTGTTCCGTACGTCCAGCTCGATGCTCCTCGCTACGCGTACTACGTGGACGAGCGGATTAGTGCTCAGATGCGGACGCGCGGAATCGATCCGGATCTGGCTCTCGACGAAGCTATCGCCGCCGACAACGCGTCCCTGGCGGGCGCGAAGCGCGACGGTGTGACACTGGCTATCCACCTCTGCCGGGGCAATTCGCGAAGCCGCTGGATGGCGGAGGGCGGCTACGAGCCCATCGCCGCCAAAGTATTCGGGTCGCTCGCGGTGGACGCCTTCCTGCTGGAGTACGATACCGAGCGCGCGGGCGGCTTCGAGCCGCTCCGCTTCGTGCCCAACGACAAGACGGTCGTACTCGGCCTGGTCACGACGAAAGAGCCGCGTCTGGAAGCGCAGGACGCGCTCATTCGTCGCATCGACGAGGCGTCGCGCTACGTGCCGATGGAGCGCCTGGCGCTCAGCACTCAATGCGGGTTCGCGTCCATCGCGGCCGGCAATCTCATCAGCTTCGACGATCAGCGCCGCAAGCTCGAGCTGGTAGCAGACACCGCCCGCAAAGTCTGGAGCTAACCGTTAACCGCCCACCTTGGTCATCTGTTTAGGCTGCAGGGTCTCGAGGGCTGCGAATAGAGCCGGCATCAGTGGTCTTAGCGACTCCATCCGATTCGTAGGAGCGGCCAGAACAATGACAGAGATCGGCAGCGTGGCGAGGTTCTGCTGGTACTCGAGGTTCTGATCGGCAGTCAGAAAGGCGTCGAAATCAGCGGCGGCTAGCTGCAACAAAGCGCCATTCTTGATTCCTCCCCATCCCATAGCAACGACCGAGCGAACCTCGTGCGGCCGGAGCAACGGAATGAGCGGAATGGGGAGGGACTCATCCAGCAGGATGCGCACCGGCGACCAGCAGGTCTCGGGCGATCTCGATGGCCGCCACAGCCTGTTTCCGCGTCACAGAAGGGAAATCGCCCAGAAACTGGTCGAGCGTGTCACCCGCCGCGAGATAGTCGAGAAGATTCTTCACCGGCACGCGCGTTCCGCGGAAGACGGGCGTCCCGCCAAGGATCTCCGGGTCACTATGAACAACAGTCTCGGCGCCGCTCACCTTGCTCAGCCTCCTCAGCCTCTTGCAATACACCAGTTAGTCTGTATGCGCGGGCTCCACGCGCACGGTACCTAAATGATCCTACTTCCCTTAGCCCGATTGCATTTGGCGCATAGCAACTCCACATTCTGAGCTGTGTTGCTGGTTCGGCGAACGTTGGGCATGACGAACCTCCCCCTGGATACAGTCAGCACCCCGGCCCGACGACCGTCCTATTGGCTTCTCCGCCGCTACTCGAAGACGACCGTGCGGCGGCCGTGGACTATGACGCGATCTTCTGCGTGGGCGCGGACGGCCCGGGCCAGCACCATGCGCTCGACGTCGCGGCCCTTGCGTACGAGGTCAGCGGCCGCATCGCGGTGCGAGACTCGCAGCACGTCCTGCTCGATGATCGGCCCGTCGTCCAGGACCTCGGTGGCGTAGTGGCTAGTCGCGCCGATGAGCTTAACGCCGCGCTCGGCGGCCTGGTGGTAGGGACGAGCACCGGCAAAAGCGGGCAAGAATCCGTGATGGATGTTGATGATGGCCATGGGGAACGCGTCCAGGAAACGCGGCGTGAGGATCTGCATGTAGCGGGCCAGGACCACGCAATCGCAGCCGGCCCCCTGCAAGAGCTCGATTGCGCGCGCCTCGGCCTCGGCCTTAGTCGCGTCCATGACCGGGATGACCTGGAATGGGATGCCGAATGCACCACCGATCGACTCCAAATCCGGGTGATTACTGATGATCAGCGGGATCTCGACCTGGAGCTCGCCGATGCGGCGACGGGTAAGCAGGTCGATTAGGCAGTGCTCTTCCCGCGAGACCATGATGCCCATTGCGTGCAACTGATCCGAGAAGCGCAGCCGGACCTGCATGTCGAAGCGCTCGATAACGGGCCTGAGCGCAGCGAGGATGTCCTCGCGGGCCAGGTCCATCGCGGATGGATCGAACTCCACCCGCATGAAGAAGGCCTGCTCGGCCTGATCCGTGTGCTGCTGGGCATCGACGATGTTGCCGTTGTGCTCAGCCAGAAACCCGGACAGCGCCGCGACGATGCCCGGCCGATCCGGGCATACGACGGTCAGGATTCCCGTCACGTTAGCGGGATGAGTCACAGGTCCGCCCTCACCCGTCCTTGGCCCTTCGGGCCGGCGACCGGCCACTCCCAGAGGGAGAGGCTACGAGGCCGCGCGGCGATCTCAGCTATATGTACCCTCGCTCGTGCCAGAAGCGCTCGGCGGCCGGGTGCAGTGGAATCGGCAGCGGGCCTTCCCGAGTGTCCTTGCAGAATTGATCGAGGCGCATGGGGCCCTCGCCATACCAGGGAATGCGATCCTTCCGCTTTTCGAGACCCTCGCAGAAGCCGGCCACGATCCAGTCGGGCACGTCGGTGCGCGTGAACACCGGCCACCCGCTGAAATCGATGGTCCAGACGTCGGCGGGAAGCTTCGGATACTCCTCCCGGGTGATCGCGACTCGACGCAGACCCATGCCTTCGAGCTGCTTGAGCTGGGGCTCGTCGACTCCCAGGAAACGCCAGCCGAGATCGAGCGCCCGCGTGGCGTAAGTCGGCATGCCCTCATCGAATATGGCGTCGATCTCGCCCCGCTCGCCCATGTTCATGCGGTCGCCAGTCCCAGGCGTTCCCTCGTCGTAGGTAACCTTGCCGCCCCATTTGGTGATGTCGTCGAGGGTGAAGCCGTACGCCTTGAGCACCTCATTCACGATCAGGTGCACAGAATGATCCTTTTGGCCGCGTAATGAGAGGCGGAGCGGGAACTTCTTGTCGCGGAGGTCAGCTAGCGAATTGAGACCGGTCGTGCCGGCGACAGCGAAGCCCATCTGATCGAACTGCGGGAGCACCATAATGGCCCGGAAATAGTCGTAGGCCTTCGTGTAAGGACCCTTTCCGTGGTAGGCCAGCGCCAGTACAGCGCCTGGATTGCAGATGGCAATGTCGGCTTCCCGATTCGCGATTGCATCAACGGAAACCGGTGAGTCGCTCGCGAACCAGCAGGTGTGCCATTCATCGTCACCCTGGGCCCGCAGCTGGACTCGCGACTGCTTGTACGGCCAGGCAGCGGTTCCCGCTAGTTCTGAGGCCACTTCTAACACCAGCCGCGACCGCATTGATACGGGGGCGCGCACGCCGCCTCGTCCCGCCGTGACCCGCGGCATCTCCTGTGCCATTCGTATCTCCTTTTCTTACTTCCAGACGCCCATGGTCACACCGTGCCCAGTGCCGGCCGGGGATCGATAGCAGGGCTGATAGTTGACCAGCGTCATCGGCGTCGACTCCATCGCACCCGCCAGAGCGATCCAGTTCAGGGTCTCGGGCGTGCCCGGC
>DASXTD010000734.1:0-3152 GCA_036505655.1 Chloroflexota bacterium | reverse complement strand
AAATTGGCAGTTCTTTGGGAGCGCCTGGCGCTTTTTGAAAGTTTGGCCGCCCTACTCTCTGCCTATCAGAAAGGAGGCAAGCCAATGATGCAGGGCAGAATTCATTCCGTCATCGACGCCCCCCGTGTCCTATCGTTCGAGGCTGACCCCACGCGACGAGATCCTCGACAGGAGATATTCCGGCTGACCCCACGCGAGCGTGCCGTTGCCCTCCTGATCGCGCAGGGTGCTACCAACCGAGACTTGGCTCGGCATCTTGTGATCACCGAAGGCACGGCAGCGAACCATGTGAAGCACATCCTGTCCAAGCTGGGGTTTGCCTCGAGGGCGCGAGTCGCCGCCTGGGCGGTCCACCACGGCCTCGCCGCTGCCTACTGAGTCAGATCCCTCAGATAGGCGTTCCAGGCGTGGTTGGGAATCCTCGCCGCGAGGGCGGGCGTCCTGCCGTCCGGATTCGCAAGGTCGTACCCTATCTCAGCTCAGATGAGAGGTGGCCATGGCCCACCGGCCGAGTGTGTTCGTGTCACGGCAGATCCCCGAGAAGGCCATCGAAATGCTGGCCAGCCATTTTGATGTGGACGTAAATCGAGAAGATCGGGCGCTATCCGCGGACGAGTTGCGCGTGCGGCTGCAGGGCAAGGCTGGGCTGGCTTGCCTGCTGCATGACCGGGTGTCCGAAAACCTGCTCGCTTCTGTCCCGACCCTGCGGATCGTTTCCAATGTGGCGGTGGGTTATGACAACATTGATCTGACCGCCGCGACCCGCCAGGGCGTCATGTGCACCAACACCCCGGATGTTTTGACCGACACCACGGCTGACTTCGCGTTCGCCCTGCTGACGGCGGCCGCCCGCAGGGTGGTGGAGGCTGATGGCTTCGTTCGAGCCGGCAAGTTCACGGAGTTCAAGATCGATCTTCTCTTGGGCCAGGATGTACACCATGCCACGATCGGCCTGATCGGGCTCGGCCGCATCGGTCGCGCCATGGCCCGGCGGTGTCGCGGGTTCGACATGCGCGTCCTCTACCACCAACGACACCAATTGGATCGGGACGAGGAACGCGAACTCGGCGTGACGTTCGCCACCAAAGAGCAAGTGCTCAGCTTAGCCGACTTCCTCAGCCTCCACGTTCCGCTCACCCCGGAAACCCGACATCTCATCGGCGCGGCAGAATTGGCACTCATGAAGCCCACCGCCATTTTGATCAACACGTCGCGGGGAGCGATAGTGGACGAGCTGGCGCTGGTAGATGCGCTAACGACCGGCCGTATCGGCGGGGCCGCGCTGGACGTCTTCGAACAGGAGCCGCAAGTCCATCCGGCCTTACTGGGCATGTCCAATGTCGTACTCGCTCCCCACATCGGCAGCGCTTCGCACGCGACGCGGGAACGAATGGCGACGCTGGCAGCCGAAAACTGCATCGCTGCCCTCACCGGCCAGCGACCGCCCAACCTGCTGAACCCAGAAGTCCTGATCGCCCGCGCCTGACCGATGGCACCGATCGAGCGCAGCGTCCTGGTCGAGATGTTCCTCGAGACACTGCAGGCCCTCGACCTCGACGTCCACCTGCGCAAGCAGGTCTCGGTGCAGGAAAGGACCTTGGAGATCCGCGGCCAGGCGTACCGACTGGATGATTATTCCGAGATTCTGGTCGTGGCGTTCGGCAAGGCGGCTCCGCGCATGGCCATTACTCTCAAAACCATTCTGGGAACCGCCCAGACTAGTGGCGTGGTAGTTTCAAATGCCCCCGCGGCCCAGCGAGTTCGCAGTTTCGAGTACCGGGTCAGCGGACACCCCTACCCCAACCCGGCCAGCCTCGCAGCCGCCGAGCGGATCCTGCAGCTCCTGTTTGCCGCCAACGAACAGACGCTGGTAGTGTTTCTCATCTCGGGCGGTGGGTCTGCGCTGGTGGAACAGCCGCTCTTCAATGACATCACCCTGCCCGATCTGGTGGCGTTCCACCACATCTTGGTCAGCTGTGGAGCCACGATTTCCGAGATGAACGTCTTGCGCAAGCATTTCTCGGCGACAAAAGGCGGCCGCCTGGCATTGGCTGCCTACCCAGCCCGCCAGGCCACCATCTACGTATCGGACGTTCCACCCGACCAGCCCTCGGCCGTAGCCAGCGGGCCCACCATGCCGGATGAATCCACAGTCGACCAATGTTTGGAGATCGTGGACCGCTACGGCCTCATGCCTCAGCTGCCCGACCCCTACCGACGGCGCCTGAAGGCCGGCGCTATCCCGGAGACGCCCAAGCCTGGCGATCCTCGCTTCGATAACAGCCAGTACTGCTCGGTCCTTTCGAACGCCGATGCGCTCGATGCGCTCGCTCGACTCGCTCGCGAACGAGGCTGGGATGCCGACATTGACGTGGCTTGCGATGACTCGCCCGTCGAAGTGGCCGCGGACTACCTGCTGACCAAGCTCCGCGCCCTCAAGGCGGCCGCCGGGAGAACCGTGGCCGTCATTAGCGGCGGCGAGCTCAGCTCGCCCGTGCGCGGGCCGGGCCGTGGCGGACGCAACCAGGCTTTCGCGCTGGCCTGCGCGTTGAGGATCGAAGGCGAGCCGATCGCCGTACTGAGCGCTGGCACCGATGGCATCGATGGCAACAGCCCGGCCGCTGGTGCGGTGGCCGACGGGTCCACAATCGCCCGGGCACGTGCCCTAGGCCAGGATCCGGCCCGCATCTTGCGTCGCAGCGACTCCTACCGCCTATTCGCCGCTCGCCAGGACGCCATCATCACCGGCCCTACCGGCAACAACGTCCGCGACGTCCGCATCCTGGTGATGTGACGACGCGGCGGCGTCACGCTCCGGGCGCACCCCCACCTTCGATTAACGCCTCCATTCCGGGCAGGACCGGCCGGCGGGCCAGCAGGAAGCAGAAGATGCCGATCGCTGTCATGCAAGCCACGAATGCGAAGCCGGGGCGATAGTCCCCGGTGCTGTCGGCGATCAAACCCACCACCACGGGGCCGAAGAACAGTCCAACCGGAGTCACCATGGAAGCGAAGCCCTCGATGGTAGCGAAGGCGCGCCGGCCAAAGTAGTCGGCCCGTACTGCCATCATCAGCGGACCGCGCCCGCCCCAGGCTAGCCCGTGCATGGCGGCACCCAGGACAATCAGCGGAAGTGAGGTGGACACAATAAT
>DASXTD010000733.1:0-8123 GCA_036505655.1 Chloroflexota bacterium | reverse complement strand
GATCGGGCCATCGCCCTGTCGCGGAAGGTGCTCCAGCAGGCGATCCAGGACGTGTTCGAGGGACGCGACCCGATTCTGGTGGTCCGCGACGCGTCGCGCAACGACTTCTCTCACCTGGTCGCCCGGGCGGACGACCTTCCGCTCGACGCGGACTGGAAGACCTACTGGCAGCCCGCGGCTGTTTCCGCCCCCGCATAAATTCCTAGCTCGAAGCCCACACAGAAAGGAAGAACATGTCCGATTACCGACCCCTGGCGCTCAACATCATTTTTCGAGCCTCGCACTCCACCCTCTGGGAGCTCGCCGACAAGGCGGGCATTCTGGGTTCGCTGCGGCTTTCCATCAACAGCCTCGAGTTCGCCGAGCATTCCATGGTTGCAGAGGAGGCGCTCTTCGGGGGCGCGGTAGACTTTGTAGCGGGCAACCACATCACGCCGTATAAGTGGGTCGCGCAAGGCAAGCCGATCGTCTGTCTGGCCTCGCCCGGTAACGCGGTGCAGGATCGCATCGTCACCCACGATCCGATCAGCTCGCTGGATGAGCTGAAGGGCAAAACGCTGCGAATCGCGGACTCCAGCCTGCATGATGCGACCGGGCGCGTCGGCCACACTCGCGGCAATCACATCCTTGACGTGCTTCGAGCCGGATTCGAAGAGAATGAAATGGAATGGCTCGATATGGGTCAGTCCACCGAGACCAATTTCCAACGCGACACCATCGAGGCGGTCAGAACTGGCAAGGCCCAGATTGGCTTTGGCGTGGGCCGCGGCGCCAGTGTCCAGGGCGAGGGCCTGCATACCCTGCAGCTCCCCAGACTTCCCATGGTGAACGGCACCACCCTCACAACCACGTATGAGACGCTGCAAAAGCGGGAAGGTCTGGCCGAGCGCCTGGTCAAAGCGTTGGTGCTAACCATTCATTACGCCCGCGTGCATCCTGATGAAGCGCAAAAGTTCCTGGACACGAAGATGGGCCGCCCCTACCCAGAGCGCGGTGGGCGAGCGGTCTCGATCGCCCGTTATCCGATGCGACCGTACCCCACAACCGACGGCGTCGCTAACGCTTACGAGCTGTGCTACCGGCAGTACCCCGAGACGCAGGATGTCAGCCCCTTTGCCCTCTGGGACATGCACTATCTCCGCGCGCTCGACCTCTCGGGCTTCATCGACGAGCTCATCCAGGAACAACCCGAGAACGTCCGCGAAGCCGCCACCGTCTCCTGGGAAGGCTAGCTACGGGCTGCTAAGCGGCCTAGTACCCGTCTGGCACGGGGACCTGGTGCTGGAGCTGTATTTCTTTGCGCTGGCGGGCGGACTCGATGATGGCCCACTGCACTTCAGCGGTCGCCATACCCCAGCGTCCATCGTGGAGCATCGGCTTGCCGTGGCGGACTGCGTCGTAGAGCTCCATCGGCTCCGAGGTCAGAAACGCCATCCCGGCCCCGGGGACGCGCGGAATTGGCACCTCGCGGCGCCCGTTGTTGTCACAAATCTCAATGCCTTGGGCTGAGGCCCGCACGTCGCCCTCATCGAAACTCACGATCCACACACCCTGATTGCCAGGAAGCCAGGGGCCCGGGCCTCGATCGGCCATCTGATGGTCGGCCCGGTCCCAGGGGATTCTGGGCTTAGGATCGTCCCCAATCAACGCGCCGAACCGGATGGCCTCTTTGCCCTTCGGCTCGTCAGTTTCACCTTTGAGCAAAGCCTGGCGCTGGGCGGCTCGTCGCTCATGGCCGCGGTCCTCGCTCCACCGAACGAGGTCCACGGTGTCGAAATAGCCATAGGCGTTGTAAACGATGGTCACGGGCGTGCCACCTTCGAACTCCATAAAGGCGGAGAAATAGCCCGTTGCGTTCGGGCGTTCGGGCCGCCAGCGCCCGGTGTTAGCGCGGACGCTCCGCACCAGGCCGCCGCCCAGCCAGCGGACCGTCTCGAGCTGATGGGGCGCCTGCCGCCATACGATGCCGCCACCCAGGCTCTCGTCGACCTCTTGCGGCTCACGGGGGCTGAGCATCCAACCTGTGTAGGCCCACATGTTGATCGCGCGCAGCTTGCCGAGCTCGCCAGAGAGCACCAGCTGGCGCACGGCCTGGACCAGCGGGTTGGTCCCTTGGGTCTGGCCGCCTGCCAGGATCTTGGCGCCGGTCTTGTCCGCTTCATTCAGGATCTGCTGGCACGCTTCGATGGTGAGCGCCATCGGCTTGCGAATGACCATGTGCTTGCCGTGTTGGGCGGCGGCCAGAGCATGCTCTCCGTGTAGCTGATTGGGGGTGGAGATCCAGACCGCCTCCACTTCCGGATCCGCACATAGCTCCTCGACGCTCTCGTACGTCCGACCGCCGTATCGCTCGCGGAACGCTTCTAGCGCCTGCGGACGCAGATCAGCACCAGCCACGATCTTCAGCTCCGGCATCTTCTCCAGGACGGGCAGGAACTCGGTGCTACCGAACCCCAGACCGGCCACCCCGACCTTGAGCGGCGCGTTACTAGCCATAGCTCACACTCCGTTCGCCGTTTACTTCAGGTCCCAATCCTGGACGTTCCAGGTCTGGACGCCATCCGCCCGCCGCCCGGCGGCACCCACGAGATGGTTGCTAATCAGGGCCGGCTCGGGCTCGTGGTACATGGGCAGAATCACCAGCTGGTCCGTCATGTGGTGCATGATCTGCCCCAGTACATCCATCCGCTCGGATCGCGGAATGGTCGTCCGGAACCGCTGCAGGAGGCCATCCAGCTCCGCGCTCTTGTAGCGGGTGCCGTCATTGCCGCTGAAGTTGTTCTCCGGACCCGGAATACAGCAGCTGTCGAATTCATTCTCATCGGGTCCGCCGAAACGGAAGTAGAACCCAGGATAAGTCGCCTGGTACTCGCGGTCATTGATCCGCTGCTCGGGCACGACCAGCGGCTCGCCCATCAGCCCGACATCGCGCCATTCGTCCGCAATCACCTGCTGCACCTTTTCGCGCAGCGGATGGGTTCGCGTGCGAATCTCGATCGGCGCAACTGGTACTCCGCTGGCGTCGCGGAACATCCCGTCGGTTCCCCGGGTCAGCCCCATGCCCTCAAGGATCTGGATGGACTTGCGAGGATCGAACTCGTAGCGAACGATTTGCGCCTTGATGTCGTTGTATTCGGGCTCCTCGGGGCTGTAGTTGCTGTCGGCCACCGGCACGAACCCGGCCAGGAATGTATCAACGATCTGTTGGCGGTCCATAGCGTACATCAGGGCCCGACGGAACCGGGCATCGGTCAGCTGGGTCGGCTGCGCATTCAGGTATTGGGGGCGGAGCTGGGTCGTATTCTGGAGGCCGGCGTCCACGCTGCCATCGCTCCATTGCTGACGCACCAGGATGGCCTGCTCCGGATCCAGCCCGCGCCCCAGCGTGACGTCCACCGCGCCCGACAGGATGTGCGCCATGATGGTGTTGGTGTCCAGGATGAAGCGCACCTGGATCTCGTCTATCTTGGGCCGACCCAGCACGTACTGGTCGTTCGCGGCGAGATTGAGGAACCCGCCCAGCTCCCAGGCTTGGAGCTTGTAGGGGCCTGTCCCCACGTAGTTCTGACCGAACACGGAGCTCTGGGTGAAGTTCACTTTGTCGTCGAGGTAGGTCGATTCCAGCAGGTGCTTGGGCAGCGGAAGGTTGCGATTGTTACGGGTCTGGCTGAACAGCTTGTCGGCATCCACGAACGGCTGGCTCCAGCGCACCAGGACCGTGTTCGTGTCGGGCGCCTCTACCGTGTCGATGAATTTGAAGGCTGGATCCTGTGACATTGCCAGGCCCTTGTCGCGGGCGACCTGAGCCGAGAACACGAGGTCGTCCGCAGTGACCGGCACGCCATCGTGCCAGGCCGCGTTCCCGCGCAGCTTCCAGGTCAGCTCCATGTGGCCGTCCGGGAGCAGCTTCCACAAGCCGTTCTGCAGGGTCGGCGCGACCTCCGCCAGTTGGGGGCCCTGCGTGCCATCCGGACGAGACACGGTGAGGCCTGCATTGAGGAGGTTCTCGATCTCGCGTACCCCGGCTACGCTGCTACCACCGGCGGCGAAGTTGATGGCGTCGTTGAGTATCTTCGGATCTCCGCGGATGCCAGCAGTGATTCGCTTCGGGTCCGCCGAGCCTGCTGGCGGCGATCCTACCTGGGTCGGCGTTGACGGCGCGGCGCACGCCGTCAACCCAATGGATGCGAGCGTGAGCAAGAGAACGATCAGACGAGACCACCGCATAGCTGTCCCCCCTCCCCGCAGCTGGCCCAATTCTAGTTTGTTCCCGCCCACCCGCCCATCAAATGGTGTGGGGCTTCGCCCCCAATCCCCCAAGACGACGAAGGGAGGGGTGAGCCTTTATGATCTTCTCGCAGGACCGCAAGCCCGGAGGGAACACATGCTGACGCAAGGCGAAAACGAGCTGCTAACTCGAGCCGGCCCGGGCATGCCGATGGGCGAGCTATTCCGCCGGTTCTGGCTGCCGGCGCTACTGCCGGAAGAGCTCCCGACCCCCGACTGCCCGCCGATTCGGGTGCGACTCCTGGGGGAAGACTTGGCCGCCTTCCGCGATACGTCGGGGCGAATCGGGCTGCTGGCCGAGTACCAGGGCCAGGTCACTCACCAGGTCCCGGCTGGGATGGCCGCGAGGCCCAGCTGAAGCGGAGCGAACGCGGAGCGTTCTCGGGTCTCGACGTCCGAGGCGGCAGCCCGGCCAAGGCCGTTAAATGAGCGAAACTGCGCCCCGCGCCATCATCTTTGACATCAGCGGCACGCTACGGTGGCAACGTACCCCCATCCCCGGCGCTGTTGAGGCGGTGGCAGCCTGTCGAGCAATGGGCCTGGCCATCCGCTGCGTATCCAACAACGCCAGCGAGTCGCCTCGTCAGGTAGCTGGCTGGCTTCAACAGCATGGCTTCGATCTCAAGGAATCCGAGGTGCTGACTGCCAATGAGTTGGCCGGCCAGTACGTTGCGAAGCGTTTCCGAGGCAAGCGCGTCATGGCGCTGGGCAGCGCGACACTACACACGACTGTGGAACAGCACGGAGCCCGGCTATCAGATGCGGCGCCGGTAGATGCCGTGGTGGCGGGTCTCGGCTTCACCGGCTCCGTCGATCTGGACGCCATCGATCGGGGCATCGAGGCAATTCGCCTCGGGGCGGCCTTCCTGGCCATCGGCCCCGACGAGTGGAACCCGATTGGGGAGACTCGCTTCGTCCCCGGCGTAGGCTCCTTTAGCACCGCCATTGCTCACGCCACCGGGCGTCGGCCCACCCTGATGGGCAAGCCTGGACCGTGGGCGGCCGGCCGGGTGTTGGAATCGCTAGGTGTCTCCGGCCGCGAGATCGTGGTGGTGGGCGATCATCTCGCGTCCGACGTCGTCTTTGGCCAGCGACTGGGGGCGCGTACGGCACTCGTGCTCACCGGGTGCACGCTGCCGTGGGAAGTACCGGCGATTCGGGTCAGCAAGCAGCCGCCCACCGTCGTGCTAAATGATGTCGCCGAGTTGCCTGGCTGGCTCGAGAGCCTTCTGGCCGGTTAGGTTCAAGCCCAGCGCCGTCACTCCCCACGAGGTGAGTCCACTGACCGATTCATTGGCTCAGGCCATTAAGGCCTGGTTCGAGCAATCACATCTCGATATGGGCTATCTGGTCGAGCACGGTCGGTTTGGTTTCTATCGGTCCAGCCCCTATTTGCCGGGTTGGATCAACGTGACCATTCGTGACGTCGGACCCGACAGTCTCGGTGCTTTCATCGCAGACTTGCGTGAGACCTACCCCGAGAAGACGGCACGCATCTTGGTGGATGTCCCCGCTCTCGACGCGGACCTGGGCCCGGCTCTCGTCAGCGCTGGCTGCTTGCCGACCGGTGTCAATATCTATCTGGCTCACCGGGGGCCCATCGCCCGACCGCTGGAATCGGCCCAGCTCTCCATCGAGCCCGTCCTGCCGACCAATTTGGCAGAATTCGTGGAGGCCGAGCACCGTGCTTTCGCTGGCGAAGAGCCTCCACCCTCAGAGGACAACCTCGCCCAAGAGATGGCACTGCGGGGCGCCGAGATGGCTGGCTCCGGCCGCTTCGCCTTAGCCCGCTGGGACGATGAGCCCGCGGGAGTTGTTGGCTGGTACGACGTGCCCGATCGGTGGATCTTCTTACTGGGTACCCGCCCCGCCTACCGCCAGCGGGGCATCGCCACGGCCTCGCTCACTCACGTGCTCGAGGATGCAGGCGCGGCTGGCTGCCGCTCCGTGATCATCAATGTCGATCCCGACGATCCGGCCGCGAACCTCTATCGCAGCCTGGGCTTCACCGAGCAGGTCTACTGGCAGCGCGCCTACCTGCTGCCAATAGACCTGCTCGGCAAAGGCTAGTAAGCAGGCGTCCCGGCGGCGGTCTGCGGTCTAGCGGACGTCGGCCGTATCGGGCAGGAACTGTGCCATCTGATGCTGGATCTCGTTGCCACAGGTGCAGTTCACGACGCCGAAATGATCCACGGCCGTCGATCCCCGAAGGCTGAGCCGCTGGAACTCGGGTGAGGCGACCATCTGATCTAGCTTCGTCCGATCGCCCCGGACCAGGACGAAACCGCCGAGCTCGCCCCCGTGCGGCTGGAGAAATACAGGCTCGAAGCTTTCCACATTGCCCTGGCCAGCTTGACCACCCAGATAGGTCATCAGCTCACCGAACACCTTGGTCGCGCCTTCCTCTCGGTTGCGGGCCGGAAATCCGAAGCCGATGAACACGCCGTAGTCTGCCACGGGACATTCCTCCCAAGCGATTTCGATGCGGCTCCCGTATTATCGCAGGCTAAGGTAACTGCGGAGGGCAGGATGGGCCTGATCGACCTCTCTCATTTGATCTATCCGGGCATGCCTAAGATTCCCATTCTGCCCGAGGTGGAGTTCCACCCGCTACTGCGTATCGCTGACGGCGCCCCCCTCAACATCTCGGTGCTTACGATGGCAACGCATATTGGTACCCACGTCGACGCGCCCTGGCACTTCGTACCCAACGGCAAGACGATTGACCAGCTGCCCCTCGATCAGCTGTGCGGGCCCGCGGTCGTGATCCCTATCTCCCGCCAGGCCGGTGAGCCCATCCCCTCGAGCGATCTTGAGGATGCTGACGTGCGCGAGGGCGACATCGTGCTACTGCATACCGGCTGGGATGCCAAGTTCACGTCACCCGATTACGCTGTGCATCCCTACCTGTCCGAGGAGGCCGCCCAGTGGCTGGTGGATCGGCGCGTAAAGCTGGTCGGAGTGGACCTCATCACCCCCGACATGCCGCCGGGGATGCGGCCGCCCGGGTTCGCGTACCCAGTGCACCACATCCTGCTCGAAAACGACGTACTCATCGCCGAGAACCTGGCCAATCTGGGCCCCATCGACGGCCAGCGAGTGGAGGTCTACCTCTTCCCGATCAAGATTCGCGATAGCGATGGCGGCCAGACCCGCGCCGTAGCCGTAGTGCCCTCGCGTCCCGCCTCATGGGCGCGGGGGATCGTCCCGGCACCAGATCAGGGCCATCGTATCGAAAAGGAGGTTCACTCTTAACGGCCTCCCCTTGCACACCACTCGAGATTGGCGCCCGAGACCGCTCCGCTCACTTGTCCTTCGGTTCCTTCGCCAAGTCGCCGTACCAGAGCATGTCCTTCGCCTCCTCAGTCTCGCCGCAGAACAAGGCCTTGAACTCTGGGTTTTCGCCTCGTACATATTGATAATGGCCATCATGCGTCCTCGACTGTCTAGTCTGGAGATTCGGAGCCTAACGCCAGGTGGAGGTGGTTGTTGATCATCCCGTGGCGCGCTCCATCCCGAGCGGCCGCCGCCAGTGCTTTGCTGGCGGCGGCGTTGCTCGTCGTAAGCTGTAGTCTGCCGGCGACGACCGACACACAGGCGGCCCGGGTGTACCGGATCGGTTACGTCGGCGGTGCCGCCACCGATATCCTGAGCTCCCAGCTGATCGCTGGATTGGCCGAACATGGTTACGTCGAGGGTCAGAACCTGGAGCTGTTGGTCCGTTCCACGGACGACCCGGAAGTGCAAGCGAAGTACGCGGCCGAGCTGGTCGGCCTCAGGGTGGATTGCCTGGTAAGCAACGGAACGCCAGTGGTTGGCGTGGTCAGAGAGGCCGC
>DASXTD010000732.1:0-15334 GCA_036505655.1 Chloroflexota bacterium | reverse complement strand
CTCACCATTCTGCGCTGGAGGAAGCAACATGGCGCAAGTAATCGCGGGGATGGCCTCTTCACACGCCTATGCGTTGAGCGACCCCAAAGACTGGGACGACATGCGCGCCATCACCCGGCAGCGATACGCGCGGCATTACGGGTTCGAGCCGCCCGAGCAGCCGAAGGTGGCCGAGGAGAGCTACGAGGACGTCGCTACCCGATTCGAGCGCATTCGCAGCGGTTTCGACTTCGTGCGCGACCACCTGGAGCAAACCAAACCGGATACCCTGGTCTTCATCGGCGACGACCAGAACGAGCATTTCACCGATCACATCCCTCAGATCGCCATCTACCTGGGCGACGAGTTCGTCACCCACGGCACGGATCGATCCGGCCCGACCGTCCGTTACAAAAATGACGCGGGGCTCGCCGAGAAAATCTTCATGGACTCGGTCGATGCCGGCATCGACATGACCGCCGTGCGCTCGTTCCCCGATGAGCTCTTGAGAGCCCACGCTTTCGGGCCCGTACTGAGCCGAATCGACCCGGAGGCACGCATTCCGATCGTTCCCATCTTTGTGAACGCCATCCACGTGCCCGCGCCCACGCCGGCCCGCTGCTACTACTACGGACAGACGATTCGGAAAGCCGTTGAAAGCTATCTGGGCACCAGCCGAGTCGCGTTCTACGCGAGCGGCGGCCTCTCGCACTTCACCGGCGGCTACCCATGGAAGTACTACGAGGGCCCGTTCTCATTCGGATCGGTCAACGAGAAGTTCGACCGATTCATCGTCGGCCAGATGGCAGACGGGCATGGGTCCGACACCGCCAAGCTGACGAACGACGACATTATTGGCAACGGCGAAATCGAGTTCCGGAGCTGGATCACCATGCTCGGAGCCATCGGAGACGCCAAGCCCGACCTGCTCGTTTACGAGCCCTTCCATCGGGGGGTCATGGGTCTCGCGGTGGGCTACTGGGGGTTTTAGGCGTGCTGGCAAGAGGCACGAGGGGCTGGCTCCGCGGCGCCGCGTTGGGCCTCCTGGTGCTTCTGCAGGCGGGATGCGCACCTCCCGGCTCCACGAGCTTGAGCTCACCCGCCCAGAGCGCACCGGTCGATGACGGCGCCACGAAGACGCTGGTGCTGGCTCAGCTCAATCCCATCCGGGTGTTCGGCCCCTGGGGAACTGGCAACACCGTGGGCGGCGGAGTCACTCTCATGGGAGTTCATTCCGCCGGGCTGGTCAGCATGGATGGTCGGGGAAGCGCCTCGCCCCGCATCGCCCTCGCTGTGCCTTCCTTCGAGGACGGCTCGATCACCGTGCTTCCGGATGGCCGCATGCAGACCACCTGGCGGCTCCGCAGCGATGTGACCTGGCAGGACGGCCAGCCCTTCACCGCGGAAGATGTCGTCTTCTCCCACCGTCTGCTGACCGACCCGGCTCTGCCCGGCGCCACCGGTATCAGCCGTTTCATCGAGCGAGCCGAAGCCTCTGACCCCGCGACGGTGACGTTCACCTGGAAAACCACCCTCTACAATGCCCTCTTCCTCAATTTCAGCTCGTTCTGGCTGCTTCCCCATCACCTCCTCGCGAAGCCTTACGAAGAAGACTCCAAAGAGGCTTTCCTAGCCGAGCCCTACTTCACCACTGACTACCTCAACCTCGGCCCATTCCGGCTCACCGACTGGGGCCTCGGCCAGGAATTGACCTTCGAGCGCTACAACGGGTACTTCCTCGGCCGGCCCAAAGTGGGCAAGATCATCATCGACGTCATTACGGACGAGAACGTGATCGCGGCCGGGTTGCGGGCGGGCAAAATCGATCTCGTGCCGGAAAAGGCATTCAACTCCACCACCAGCCTTGCTCTCCGAGATGAGTGGTCGAAATCGGGCGAGGGCACCGTCGTGAGCAGGCAAACGAACTGGTACTACATGCAGTTTCAGTGGGACACACAGTGGGCTCGTCCAGTCGAAGTGCCGCGGGACGTGCGCTTGCGCATCGCGCTCTACGAGGCGCTCGACCGAGCAGCCCTGCGCGATTTCTTGTTCCCGGGAATACCGGACACGAATGCCGATACATTCCTGACCGCGGGTGATGCTCGGTCGGCGGTGGTGGGCCAGCCATTTGCGCGCTACGCGTACGACCCGGCCCGCGCCGAGCGCGAGCTGGTTGAGGCCGGGTGGTCCCGCGGTGCGGACGGCCGATTTCTGGATCGGGCCGGCAACCGAGTCCAACTCGAGATCTGGGCCTTCCCTGCCGACGTGCCCCCCATGCAGGTGATCGCGGCCGACTGGCGCAAAATCGGCATCGAGGCCAAAGAATACCCGCTCCCGCCCCAGCTCACCGGCCCCGCGGCCGAGCGGAGCCAGTTCCCAGGCCTTTACCTGGCGGCGCGAGGCGCATCCGAGAGCATCGTTGGCAACTTCTCGAGCTTCGAGATTGCCACTCCCGAGAACCGCTGGAACGGCTTCAATCGAGCCAGCTATTCGAACCCCATGCTCGACCGTCTGAACGATCAACTCGTCAGCACGCTCGACTCGTCTGAACGGGGCAAGCTCCTGAAACAGGCCGGGGAGTTCCTGGCCGACGAGCTGCCTGGGTTACCGATGTACTGGCAGATCAACTTCCTGGAGCTGCGCGATACGGTCCGCGGCCCGGTGGCCGAAGACTACCAGCACATGACGCTACTCGATAACAGCGGCAGCGAAATGGCGCGCAACGCCCACCTCTGGGACCACATCTAGATCCAACATCGCTCCGGTAGGGCGGGGGCTCGTCCCCGCCGCCTCTGTTGGCCGGCGTAGTCACCCCCAAGGCCTCCGCCGGGGGGAATTTGACAGTCGGAGACAGCTCTTGAACACCCGCTGGGGGGTCCCGCGCGCTATGCTGCCCCCGACAATCGCAAAGGAGGGTTCAATGGCCACCTCTCTTCCCGTCCGGCGATTCCACCGACACGTGAACCCGCGCCTCATCGCCGCACCGCTTGCGGCGATGCTCCTGCTGGCAACCGCCTGCCAGGCGCCTCGGGCAGCCCCATCCGCGGCACCCCCGGCCGCCGGCCCCGGCGCGTCGCAGCCCTCATTTGAGGGGAGAACCTTGAACATCGTCACCGGCGGCACCGGCGGCGTCTACATCGTCTATGGCGCCGGCCTGGCCGATATCCTGACCAAGAAACTGAAGGTGGCCGCCAGCGCGGAGTCCACCGCCGCGTCCGTCGCCAACATGCAGCTCATCCGCGACGGCAAGGCGGATCTGGCCTTCACTCTTTCCGACACCGCCTACGACGCCTTCGTCGGCCGAGGCTCGTTCAAGCCCGAGGAGAAGGTGGATGCGCGGACCATCGCGGTGCTCTATTCCAACTACACGCACATAGTGGCGAGAGACGGCGTTGGCATTAACACGGTGCCCGACCTCAAAGGAAAGCGCGTCTCGATGGGCGCAGCCGCGTCGGGGACGGAGATCATTGGCAACCGCGTGCTCGAAGCCTACGGGCTCGACCCCGCCACCGACATCCAGCGTGAGCGGCTTGGCGTGGCTGATTCGGCAAACGCGCTCAAGGATGGCAAGATCGACGCCTTCTTCTGGAGCGGCGGGCTGCCGACCTCCCAGGTTCTCGACCTGGCGACATCCACGCGAGTCAAGTTTCTCGACCACGGCGACGCCATCAAGAATATGGTCGACAAGTACGGCCCGTTCTACTTCCCTATCAGTATCCCCAAGGACATTTACAAGACCGAAACTGACGTGATCGTCGCGGGGGTGGCCAACCTCCTCGTGGTGCCTGCCAACTTTGATGCCGCCCTGGTGCAGGCCGTCCTCCAAACGATGTTCGATAGCAAGCCGGAGCTGGCGACGATTCACGCCGAGGCGAACAATCTGAACCTGGAGTCGGCAGTGGAAGGATCGCCTATCGACTTCCACCCCGGCGCGATCGACTTCTACCGCTCCAAGGGCGTTTGGAAGAAGTAGGATGCGAGCGCTCGGAGCGCTGCTCCTCTTCGGAGTGATCACCGGGGTGGGTCTCGCCACCCCCGTACCGGTCCTTGTCGCCTCCGACGGGAGCTCCCGCTTGGTGCTGTGGCTCGGAGACCACGAGGCCTACGGGTACTCCTATCTGAACTCTATCTACGAAGCGCCCGTTGAGGAACGACACCTACGCATGGACGACCGGATCCAAATTACGAGCGTTCGCTCGTCCGACCTCCGGGCGGTGGAGTACTTCCGCTGGGAAGGTGAGGCCGTGCCGACGGCCTCCGGCTATGAACAGGTCGCCCCGCGCAACGAGACAAGCCACCTGACGATCCGCGTGACCCCGCCCTATCAGCAGCGTCTGGTCGGCGCCAACTGGACGATCGACCTCGCCGGGCGCTTCGGTGATGGCGTCGTGCGGGTGTCGCCTGAGCGCCTCCCGCTGATCGCCGTAGTCCTGGGCACTTGGTTCCCATGAGGAACGCCGACGCGCCAGAGCTCGTCGAGCGGCCCGATCTCGACGCGGTCCTCACCGACGAGCGGAATCGCGAGATCATCGAGGAGTTCGAAAACGAGGCGAAGACTCGATCGCTGACTGGCTTATGGGGCCGGTTTGCGACAGTACTCTCGGTCGCGACGACGCTTTTCGCCCTCTACTACGCCGCGGCCGGGGCGGAGATTCCCGGCACGGGTCTCGTGCTCATCCCGAACTTTCGGGTGGGCGGGCAGACCATCACGACGCCGCAGATCTACGTGATGCTCTTCCTGTCCATGATCCTCGTGCTCACGTTCATCCTCTACCCGACGAGGCGAGGGTCCCGGCGCGTCACTATCTTCGACCTAGCGCTGGCCGTGGCGTCTATCGCGATCACTGCCTACGTCCTAATCAACTTCGAGGAGATCATCTATCGCATCAACACGCCGAAGCCAGCGGACTTCGCCTTTGGCGTCGTTGCGCTGCTCCTGGTCATGGAGGCAGCGCGCCGCTCCATCGGCTGGCACCTCCCCGCGCTGGGGATTGTCGCTATCGCCTACGCGTACTTCGCGGACTTCATGCCCGGTCCGTTCCGAGGCCCGCCGAAGAACCTGGACGACATCGTCGCCGCGCAGTACCTGGGCCTTGATGGCATGCTCGGCACGCCGCTCCAGGTGGCGGCCACTTTCATCATCCTGTTTACGATCTATGGCGCCGTGCTCGACTACACGGGGGCCGGCAAGTTCTACGTGGATCTGGCCTTTGCTCTGACGGGCCGCAAGCCTACTGGCGCCGCGCGCACGGTCACCGCGGCCTCTTTCCTCCTCGGGACGGTCTCAGGCTCAGGCGTCGCAACGACCGTCACCCTCGGATCGATCGCCTACCCCATGCTCAAGCGAGCGGGCCACGACCCCGAGTCCAGCGGTGCCATTCTCTCAGCTGGTGGTATCGGCGCGGTCATCTCGCCGCCAGTGCTCGGGCCGGCGGCGTTCCTGATGGCCGAGATTCTCCACATCTCTTATCTCAATATCGTGATCATGGCGATGATGCCGACGATCCTCTACTACCTGGGCATCCTGCTCACGATAGAGATCGATGCCCGCCGGCTCGGGACCCAGCAGATCGCACTGGACGCACCTGGCTTCTGGGAGCTGACCCTCCGCTATTGGTACCAGTACACGTCGCTCTTCGCGATCATCGTGTTCCTGCTCCTGGGCTTCAGCACCATAACGGCCGTGTTCTGGTCGATCCTCGTGGCGATCGTGGTCTCGTATCTCCGTAGGGAGACCGCCCTGACGTGGCCGAAGCTCGTCCAGGCTCTGGCTGCCGGCACTCGGCAGTGCCTCTCCGTCGCAGCCACCACCGCGGTTGCCGGGATCGCCGTGGGTATCCTGCTGCAGACGGGCCTCGGCCTGAAAGTCTCGAGCCTGATCCTCGAGCTGGGACAGCACAACCTCGTGCTCACGCTGGTCGTAGCCGCAGTCGTTCTCTGGGTACTTGGCCTCTCGCTGCCGATTACCGCGACGTATCTTGTCGCCGTCCCTACGGTGATCCCCGCGCTCGTGGCGCTCAGCGTGCCTGCGCCGGCCGCCCACATGTTTGTCTTCTATTACGCGATCCTCAGCGAAGTCTCGCCACCCGTCGCGCTGTCGCCCTTCGCCGCGTCTGCCATAACTGGCGGCAACCCCTACAAGACGATGATGCTGACCTGGAAGTACTCCCTGCCCTGCTTCCTGGTGCCGTTCATGTTCACTCAGCCGGACGGGCTTGCCCTTCTGTGGCGGGACGCCCCGATCCTAGAGATCGTCGTGGCATCCATCTCCGCAATGGTGGGCATCGCAGCCATCGTCTCCGGCATAGGCGGATACTTGCGTCAGCCGACAACGCTTGTTGAGCGCGCGATGCTCGTGGTGGCCGGATTACTGCTGCTCGCCCCGGGCTATCTGGCCGACGCCGTGGGCGTGACGTTATTCCTCGCAGTCGTTGCCCTCCAGCTGCTGCGCGGCGCGCGCCGCCCCCCGCCCGTGGCTGCCGCGTAAGCGCCGGCCCACACAGCGGCAGGATCATGATTTGGAGACCTAGACCCGGTTGGCCGGCGTGCTTACTCCGAAGCCGCCGCGGGCCGGGCGGCTCGCGGCTTCGGCCTTGCTGAAGCTTTCCTCCAGATCGGGCGGAAGCTCATGGTCCTGCCAGGCCGCGTAACCGCCATAGCCGTGGTCGTGATTCCAATCAGCGACCGAGTACAGCATGCCCGTCACGCCCTGGGCATTCTGGCTGGCCAGGAACAGCGTGATCGGGACCACGTGCTCGGGCACCTCGGGACGCTGGCCGAAACCGTCGCCGCGCTCCATCGAGGCCCGAGAGGCGCTATCGAACCAGGAGCCGCGGGCGTGTGCTGGCATGATGGCGTTCACCGCCACTCCTTCGCTCCGCACTTCATCGGCCAGGTAAAAGGTCAGGGCCATCACGGCGGCCTTGGTGGACTGATACGGCATCTCGACGGTCCACGGCCGCATCCCGAAGTACCCGCTGCCCGCCGATACCGCCAGCGCGCCGCGGCTGACCAGGTTCACGACGCTGCCGCTTTTCCGCTCCAACATCGGCTTGATGAAGCGGCGAATCGTCTTCAGCACGCCGAACACGTTGACGTTGAAAATGACCTCCCAGTCTCGGTCCGTCGTCTCCAGCGTCTTCTTGCGATTCAGGCCCGGATACAACGTCGGACCCACCAGCGCAGCGTTATTGATCAGTGCGTCAGCAGCACCGAATCGCTTGGTGACCGCCTCAAAGGCGGCATCCAGTTGCTCGTCGTCGGTGATATCCACTTCTACGCCCATACCGCGGCCCGAAGACTCCAGCTGCTGACGAAACTCTTCGGCCCCCTTCCAGGTCTTATCCGCCGCGACGACCATGGCTCCGGCCTTCCAGAGTCCTTCCACCATCGCCCGGCCAATGCCTCTCCCGCCGCCCGTCACCACCACAACTCGGTCTTTCACCGTCGGCCGCGCCCGCTCGATAGCTTGCTCGACCAACTCCTTCTGTCGGGCTGTGATCGCGCTCGCGTCTGCCATCCGTCCCCCTTTTATGCTCGCTCCATCAATTCGACCCAGAAACGGTAGAACTCACGCTGATTCACTTCGCTGGGCGTGGGCCCCATGTGGCCAGGAAGGTCAATGGGGCCCTCATCTTCATGGCCCAGCTGGAGCTGGAAGTTGTGCGGCCGCCGCCACTGCCGGGGGGCGCGCATCGCCTCCACCATCCGCTCCAGGTTCTCGACGTCGTCCGGTGCGATGGTACCCGCCATGTACTGGCCGCGGTACACCTGTTCGGCCGCCACTTCCTTCACGATCCGCGGAGCCTCTTTCTCGACCATGGTCCACTGCCACTGCTCGAAACCCCAGGGCCCGCGGGGGTGAAAGTTGATCCAAGTGCGTCCGGCCAGCGCCGAGTGGAACCCCATCAATCCGGTGTTGGGAAATATCGTCCCATTCATGAAGCTGTAGGGCTTGATCTCCTGGTCCTCGATTGCAGCCTGGAATCGCTGCTGTCGTTCCTCGATCCAGTACACCGCTTCCTGCCCCAGCCCGCGTGCGACTTGAAGATCGCGCTCATAGCTGGCGTCGCCTATCTCCACCCCTTGCATACCGAAGGGACAGCCTTGGCCGTAGTTGGTGCTGCCCGCGTAGCGATCTCCGGCCATCATTCCCGAATCGATCGCTCTGGACTTGAGCCCCTTCTTGCGGAACTCGGACACCACCATAAACCACGACCCATGGGTCACCGGGACATGGTAGGAATCGCCACTGAAGTTCTCAGCCATGTGCTTCCAGTTGCCCGGCGTGTGATAGCGATGCCAGCCGGGCAGCCACTCAAGACCACCGATCGACTCCGCCAGCACGTAGTTCTGCAGCCACCAGCAGCCGTCTTCCCCCAGCCAGTCTTCCAGTGAGGGAGCCTCGGCGTCGAAATTTGCGAAGATAAGCCCCTTGAAGTTGGTGCTCCGTACCTCCTCCAGCCCCCATTCCGCCTTATTCAGCTCGCCTCGATACAGCTCTTGCTCCATGGGCGCAGCCATCAAGCTGCCGTCCAACCCATAGGTCCAGCCATGGTAGGAGCAGGTGAACGAACGCGCCGTGCCGCGGTCGAACAAGCAGACCTCATTGCCCCTGTGGGCGCAACGGTTCACTAGCACATGGATCTGGTTCTGGATATCGCGGGTGACGACCACCGGGACTTCGCCCATGTAGTTGGTGACGTAATCGCCGGGTTTGCGAACCATGTCCTCGTGGCCGACGATCAGCCACGAGCGGCCGAACACCCGCACCTGTTCCTGGCGGTACACCTCGTCATCGAAGAGAACGGCGGGCGAAATCAGTCCCTCCCGCCAGTTGACCAGCTCATTCAGCCGACTTACAGCAACCACGGCGGTTCCTCCCTGATTCTGAGCGGAGTGTACATCTGCTAGCGGCTATCGCAGCTCCCATTGGTGGACGTTCCAGAAGACGTACGCCTCCGGTGGAGCCTCGTGCGGGCCCGTGAGTGACGCAGCCGTAGCCCAGGTCAAGGGTGGGAAGTTCAGCGAGATCGCGGCTGCATCCTCGGTGAACAAGCGGGCCATTTGGGCCATTTGCTCTCCCCGCTGGGCGCGGTCCAGAGTCGAGCTGAACTGATCGACCAACCGAGTGTAGTCCGGGTTGGTCCAGCTCACGCGGGCGCCGCCCCGCCAGCCATTCTCCGGCATGGGAAGGTTGCCCGGAACCACCCCAACCGCCGTACGCTCGTTGGCCAACTGCGTGAGGAAGATCATTCCGGAGTAGGAGTTGCTGGTCTCTGGGTCCAGCGTGAGGGCTGGTGGGACGACCCGCTGTTCGATCTTGAAGCCGGCCTTCTCCCAGCCGTTGGCGAGCGCAGCGGCCTCCTGAGCGCCCTGTCCCGCTCCGGCGGTCAACTCAATGATTAACGGGCCCCCCGCGGAACTGGAATGAATGCCGTCACTACCCCTATCAAAGCCCGCTTCACGCATCAATTGTTCGGAGCGCTGCAGATCGTAGCCATACTTGACAGCGCCCCGCTGAACCTCGGGGCCCCAGGCACTATTTGGCGGCAGGATGTAATCAGCCTCGAGCGCGATGCCGGCATTGATGGCCTCGTTGAGGGCAGGCCGGTCGATGGCCTGGGCCAGCGCCTTACGAACCCGTACGTCCAGCAGCGCCGTCGGGGAGGTGAATCCAGGACGGAACTGGGGAGCTAGCGCATGCCAGGTGGAGAGCTGGTAGAACACGATTCCGCCCTGCCTGGACGCCCATTCCTGCTGGAGTGTCACCGCTTGGGGAAGACTGAGTACAACCGACCCAAATTCCACTTCGCCGCTGAGGATGTTGGCCAGCGCGGTGTTCGCGTCAGGAATGAACATGATCTTGATGCGCTCGATCTTCGGACGACCGAGGGCATGTCCATCGAACGCGGCCGCGTCGATGAACGACCCCGGCTCCCAGTTGACGAGCCGGTAGGGGCCGACGCCCACGAATTCCCGAGTCCAATACGGGTGCGCGACGAACTTGTCGACGGGGTCAGTGGCGAACGCTGCCTCTAGCAGATGCCGCGGCAAGGGTGGGAAGTTGAGACTCCGACCCGCCAGGTAGGCCGCATCCGGGTAGGGTCGCTTCCAGCGGATGCTGATGGTCCGAGCGTCCGACGCCTCGACCGCCTCCATCGCTACGAAGGGCGCCTGGAGTGCCTGGCCGATCTCCGGCGCCGAATAGACTCGATAGCCGAAGATGAAATCCTCGGCCGAGAGCGGCGACCCATCGTGCCAGGTGAGGTTGGGCCGCAGGTGGTAGACGGTGAGCAAGCGCCCATCCGCAAAGACCTGCCAGCCTTCAGAGCGGAGCTGCGGGAGGGCCTCGACCAGGTACGGGATCGGCGCTCCGCGGTCGTCGAGGAGCGAGATGTCGGCGTTAAAGATGCTCGTGTGGTCACGGTTGGCAATGATCTCAAACGGCGCCCGTGTCGACAATGATGGAGGCTCCAGACGGATCGCCATCACCAAAGTGCGTTGTGGTGCAGAGGCGGGCGATTGTCCGACTGATGGACCGGCCTCCCGCGGCGAGACCGGTCCACAAGACAGGAGCAGGGCCGCAAGGCCGAGCAGTGGACCCCGGAATAGCATCGCGTCTACTTCAGCCAGCTAGCCATGGCCCATTTGTCCCAGACCTTTTGGCCCCACTCCTCACTGAAGCGATTGACGGGTGGGAAATCGGCCAGCCGCTCAAATGGCCGGCAGCCGTTGATGATCATCCGTCTATCAGCCAGGGGGGCTCGGTTGGATCGGTCAAGGTCGGCCATCCGACGCAAGGGTTCCAGCATGTTGCGGTTGTCGAAAGGTAGGGTCCGCGCCTGATCCGGATCGAAGCGAGTGCCGACCGCCCACAGCACGTCCCAGGGATCAGCGGGGTCCACGTCGTCATCCACCAGGATGGTGAGCCGGCTGAAACCAGCCCCCTGGGCCAGCACCTCCATGATTCTGGGCACGTCGTCCGCGTGCTGCTGCTCGACGGAGATCACCGTACAGTTGTAGGGGCCGATGGGTGCGATGCGGCGGACTGGCAGCTCGAGCTGGGCGAAGCGACTGAGCATCCCGGTGCTCCGCAGGTTCAGGCCAAAGAAATAGCTCCGTTGATGCAGCAGCGGTGGGGCGCCGAAGATGATCGGGTCGTTTCGGTAGTAGAGGGCTTTGACCTGCACGACCGGCTCGGGGGTTTGTGAGGATTCGTAGTAGCCCGTCCATTCTCCAAATGGCCCTTCATTCCGCGCCACTTCGCTGGGCGGCGCTACCAGGCCCTCGATGGCGATCTCCGAATTGGCCGAGATGGGTAGGCCCGTCACCTGGCCCTCGATCACCGGTATCGGCTCGCCGGCCAGGTAGCCGGTGAACTCGTATTCGAACGAACCCTGGGGTGATCCATTGGCGGTGGAGGCGCTCGCAAATAAGAGCGGCTCCGGTCCAAACGAGATGGCCACCGGAGCCGGCTTCCCCTGGGCCCAGTACTTGCGCATGATGTCCCAGCCGCCCGTCCCGTTGTTGGTGAAGAGTCCAGTCGTGCGGCGGTCATGGAGCTGGACGCGATAGGTGCCGACGTTTACGGCGCCGGTATCTGGGTCGCGGTGGATCACTGCGTCTCCAGTGCCGATGTACGGACCGGCGTCCCGCTCGTGCCACAAAGGGACCGGAAACTGGAGCAGATCGACGTCGTCGCCAGTCTGGATGTTGTCCAGGATAGGCCCGGTGTTCACCACTCGGGGAGGAACCGGCTTGAATCCTTCCCAGATTTCTCGGAACTTTTCCGCGGCGGTGGCTTCCGGCAAATTGGGGTCCATACCAAGTGCCAGGAGCGCACGCCGGGGCGATGAGCACACGTTAGCTGCCACTCGGTAGCTTTCTGGGAAGCCAGGAATAGCTTCGAAGAGCAGTGCGGGGCCGTCGTGTCGGTGCGACACTTCAGCGATCGCTCCCATTTCGAGGTGGAGAGCGACTCCTCGCAGAGTCTTCAGTTCTCCGTACGCGTCAACGGTCTGGAGGAAGGTCCGGAGATCCTGAAACGGCATTCGTCACGCCTCCTCGCCTCGTTTTTGGCGCCCCGACCGTGAACGCCCCTCGTCAGCCGGCTTCCCAGGGGCGCTCCACCGTAGCGTCGCTTGGTTTGTGGGAGTGAGCGTAGAACGCCAGCCCTGGGGCGTCAAGAGCGAGAATTGATTATCATCGGCGTCGGGCGGAGCTGCCCCGCGCTCACCGGACGGGTCACCAGATCAGCCCGTTAAGGGAGCCCTCCTGGAGGAAATCATGAAACGCCCGCTCTTCATGCTGATGGCTCTTTTGGCCATTCCCCTCGCCGCTTGCACCCCGAGCGCTCCCAGTGGAAGCCCATCAACTGGATCCGGCCTCACCGCGGGCACCCAGCCGAGCCGCACGCTTGTGGCCGCGGTTCGTAATGAGACCGATACGCTAGCGATCCGTCCGCTGCTGGGCGGCCAGCTGGCAGCCTTCCAGCTCACCCGTGGCCTGTTCAACGCAGAGCTGACCTATACGACCCCGAATGGCAGCCAGGCGCCGTACCTCGCCGAGGCGCTACCGCAATTGAGCACGGACACGTGGCGGGTCAGTCCAGACGGCCAGATGGAGACCACCTGGAAGCTCAAGCCGGGGCTGGTCTGGCAGGACGGGACTCCGCTATCGCCCCAGGATTTCGTGTTCGCCTGGCAGGTCTACAGTACTCCCACCTTCGGCGGCACCGCCTCTCGCTCGATGCAATCCATCCAGGATGTGGCTTCCTCGGATGACCGGACCTTCGTCGTCCGCTGGAAACAGCCGTTCCCGAACGCCAACGATCTGAGTGGCAACGACGGGCTGCCGCCGCTGCCTCGGCACCTCCTGGAGCACCCGTTTCAGCAGCTCGAGCCGACCGCCTTCGCGGGCACAACGTTCTGGACGCGGGAGTACGTCGGGCTGGGACCGTATCGGGTTGAGCAGTGGGAGCCGGGCGCTTTCTACCAGGCTGCTGCCTTCGATCATTACCTGCTCGGCCGTCCTAAGATCGAGCGCATCAAGGTGCTCTTTATCACCGATGTCAACACCGCCCTGGCCAATCTCATGGCCAATCAGGTTCAGCTCGCCACCGACAACTCCATCAGTCTGCAGCAGTCAGTGAACCTCAAGCGTGATTGGGCCCAGCAAGGAGCCGGCGCAGTCCTCTTCTCCCAGCTCACCTGGCAGTTCACCGTGTTCCAGCTGCGGCCGGAGCTGGTCAGTCCTCAGGCGCTGCTCGACGTACGTGTGCGGCGAGCCCTGGGCCACGCCGTCAACAAGCAGGAGTTGAGTGACAGCGTCTATGGTGGCGAGCTGGCCACCTCGGACTTCTTCATATCGCCGCTCTCGAAGTGGGGGCCGGCCGTCGAAAGTGCCGTCCAGAAGTACCCTTACGATTTGCGCCGCAGCGAGGAGATCCTGAATGGAGCCGGGCTCACCCGGGGCCCGGATGGCATGTTCACCGGTCCGGATGGGCGTTTCAAGACGGAGCTCAAAAGTCTCGATTCGCCGGACTGGCTGGCTGAGTCCGAGATCATGGCGAATAACTGGCGCAAGGCGGGATTGGATGTCAGCGAGTCAGTCATCTCCGCCGCCGCGTCGGTGGACCCCGGAGTCCAGGCCACGTTCCCAGGCATGCTTACTACCATCACCAGCCATGGCGAGAGCAGCTTGTTCACGTTCACCCGGGCCCAGATTCCTTCGGCTCAAACTGGCTGGCGGGGGGGCAATCGGGGCGCCTGGGCCAATGACGAATACGACCGGCTCTACTTGGCGTTCAACCGAACGCTGGACCCGGCCGAACGGGACGCCCAGGTGGCGCGGATGGCCCAGATCTTTACGGACGAGTCGCCCACGATGTCCCTGCTCTTTCTCACGGTGCCCTGGGCGGTTGTGTCTGCCCTCAAGGGAGTCACGCCGGTCGTGCCCGAGGGCCGCATCCCGATGAACGTCCAGGATTGGGAGCTGCGCTAACCCACCACATTCGAAGTTTCATTCGACGGCCGACGCTTCCCGGCGCTAGTACAATCAGGCAATGACGAGCCTCGATGAAATCGAGCGGCTACTACCCGATCTGACCCCCGGTGAGCGAGCTCTGCTCCTCCAGCATGTGGCTCAGCACTTGGGGGAGGCGTCCCCGGGCATAGATAGTGACCCGGCGATCTGCGGCGGTGAGCCGCGGATTATTCGAACGCGCATTCCCGTTTGGCTGCTCGAGCAGGGCCGTCGGCTTGGGCTGAGTGAAGCGGCGCTGCTGGAGTCTTATCCGTCCCTGCGAGCAGCCGACCTGGCCAACGCCTGGGCCTATGTCGCATCCCATCTTGAAGACATTGAACGTCAGATCGCCGAGAACGAGGCCGCCTAGTCGATGGCGCGGCTCTACGCTAACGAAAATTTCCCGCTCCCGGTTGTGCTGTCGCTTCGTCTACTGGGGCACGATGTGCTGACCATCCGGGAGACGGGCGGGGCGGGCCAGGCGGTGCCCGATAGTGAAATTCTGGCCTTCGCTGTCAGTCAGGGCCGCGCGGTCCTCACACTTAACCGGAAGCACTTCGTCCGCCTGCATGAGGCTAGCCCGCCGCATTCGGGCATCATTGTGTGCACCTTGGATCCCGACTTCGAGGCGCAGGCGGAACGCATTCACACGGCTCTGGACTCAGTTCAAGACCTCACCCGTCAACTCATCCGCGTCAACCGTCCCGGTCCCCAACCCGTTTGAACCGCTTTTCTGACTTCAGAGGCCGTGTCATCGGAACCTCGAGACCTACGCAGTTCTTACTCGGCTGCCTCCCCCACATCGCCTTGCGCCAGCGGACGCATGGGCGCTGATCGATTCGAACTTTGTTCGCGGCGAGTTGGTGGTCCCGGAGAGTCAAGGATACCGGCAGTTGCTCGATCAACTTGCCAGGGCGGGCATCACGGGTGGGCAAGCCTATGACGCGAGCATTGCGGCTTGCGCACGGAAGGCTGGCGTCGAATCGCTCCTGACCTTCAATCGTCGCCATTTCGACGCTTTTGCGGGTCCGGATCTCACGATCGTCGTGCCGGGCCAAGGCGTGTAATACCTCGCCTGTCTAACAATGCGGTGCAGGCAGACCCACTTGGCCGGCAACCCGAGGCCGGCACGTTCATCGGCCGTCCGCTGTTCGGGTTATTTGATAGAACTAGTTGGACACCCGCCCCGGAGAGCCGTATTACCGAACGTTCACCCCGGAGCCGTTCCGGGCGGTCGAGTAGCTGCCGCGGTGCACATAGGCCATGAGCCCGAGGGTCGCTATCCCTAGAGTGAGCGCGCTGAGCCCCAGCGACCAGTGCACGCCGATCA
>DASXTD010000731.1:0-9461 GCA_036505655.1 Chloroflexota bacterium | reverse complement strand
TCTGGGCCGGGGCTCCGGACCGATCCAGGAACTTCCCATCGACACCCTGCGTCCAACCGCCCTCGGTCAGGTGCGCCGTCGCCCGATTGGGGTCGTAAGGATGGCGGGCAAACGGCTGCCCCACGACACTTACCCGCGGGTCAGCGGCTGGAATGAACGAATCCGCGTTCGTATCGGGCACGCCCGGGAACTGGAACTCGCGTATGGCGGCGCGGTCTATGCCCTCGTACAGGCCGGTGCGAAGTCGGGCGTCACGAGATACTTCCAGCGGGCGGGCCTGCTGCGGATCCCACTGATACTGCAGATAGATCCAGTTCTCCTGGCGGCTCACCACCGACCCTTCGTTGGAGCTCCGCCATTCGTCGCGAAGGACAACGCTCACGTTGGCGCTCAGGGCTTTGTTGGCGACGATGTCAATAGCCCCGGCGCGCACACTGGCTGCTATGACGTTCGGGTCCAGGATGGCCTTGATGATGATCTTTCCGACCTTGGGAAGGCCCAGGAAGTAATTGGGGTAGCGCTCGTACGTGGTCTCCGTACCTTGGCCCCAGTCAGTAAGGCGAAACGGACCGGTGTTCACGTACTCGGTGGTGAAATATGGGTTCCGCAGAAACACTTCTTCGTTGTCCTCTTCGAAAGCCTTCCCCAGGAGGTGTTGCGGCAGGGGGTAGAAGCTGCGGAAATCCATGAACAAGGCGGGATAGTAGGGCGTTTTCCAGGTCATGACAGCCGTCAGCGGGTCCGGCACGTCGATCTGTTCGATGAAGGGACTGACGTCAGCGGGGTTTCCCGGAATGATCTTGGAACGCACCTTCTGGGTGAACGCGACGTCGTCCGCGGTGAACTTCGTACCGTCATGCCACGTCACGTCCGGGCGTAACCGCCAGGTGGTGCGCATCTTCCCATCGGGCAAGAGCACCACTGACCCATCGGATAATGAAGGTATCGCGGCCGCGATGCGGGGCACTTCCCTGCCCTGGCCGTCCAGGCTGACCAGTCCGGTGCTGTGGATCCCGAGTAACGTAACCCCGCCGCCGGAGGTGTTGTTGGTGGTGAACGGGCCCATCGCAGTAAAAGCGATCGCCTGGGCGATCACCAGCGTCTTAGTGGCTCCGTCATCTTCCGGGGGGCCGCCGGCCGGAGCTGACGGTGCCGTGGAGCCGGCCGGGGCGGCGCCCGGCGCGCAGCCAACTTGCCCCACCACCACCAAGCCCAACAGGGCTAAGACAAACGCTCGTGGAATTCTCGTTTCCCCTAAGTTGTTGGGGTTCCCACCTTGTTTCATCAAAACCGCGGGCCTACGCGCGATGGGCACCGGCTCGCGCGTACACCTGCAGGCCTTCTCGGGGGTATTGCTGGCTCCCAGTGCCCTCGCTGCTTTGTTTCTGCGTGTAGGCCTCAAAATCAGTGTCGATAACCTCGTGCGTGTCCTTCACCATCGCCATCGGTTCGAGTCCCTCCTGGACTCGGTCCATTTCCCTCGCCAGTATGTTGTCGAACAACTCCACCCCACGATCGCCCGTAGCGAGGCGCCACGCGGGCCGAGGAGCAACCGCCCCCTGAGTCTCGATGGCCATGACGTCCTGGCCGGTGAGCACATCCATGCGGTACCTGACATCTGGATAGCGTCCGGTACCGCTCTTCGCCTCTCCCGGCTGCAGGATGAAATAGTCCACGGGTTCGTGGTCCGAGTCCCCGTCATAACCATCGCGGTCGCGTGAAAAACTGAGCTTGAATGTGCGCGTGTGCGTGTCGTCAATGGGGACGTGAATCTGGACCTGGTTGGAGCGCCGGAGCAGGTTGGGAAATACGAGCAGGCCGTTCTCGTCGTCGTTGGGAGCGGCTTGCCGACTGAGGCCGAACGGCAGCTCTTCATATTTGATGAACTCGAGGCTGTCGATCCTGCCCCGAGTCGTGTTAGGTACGCCGGGACCCTTCCGCCCGAAGGTATCACCGGTGTCCTGGTGGAGGATGTAGCCGTGGGTGAGATCCATGTGGTTTTCCATGATCTGCACCCAGCTCACGGCGAAGGCCATCTCTCGGATGCCATTGATCGGATAGACCCCAACGTCCAGCTGGCGCATCAGCGGAGTCGGCCCTGGACCCAGGTAGGCCCAGTACAGGCCGAGGTACTTCTCCACCGGGTAGGCCCGGTGCTTGATGGTCAGGTAGAGCTTGCTGTCGGCCGGCTCAGCGGGGGTCTCCAGGCAGTTGCCCCGAGTATCGTAGAGCCAGCCGTGGTACGCGCAGGCGATGCCGCGCTCTTCCACCCGGCCATACAGCAGCGAGGCGCCGCGATGGGGGCAATGATCTGCCAGCAACCCTACCCGCCCGCTCTTGTCTCGGAACAAGACCAGATCCTCGCCCAGCAGGCGAATGTGGGTGGTCGGATTCTCCTCGGTCACTTGATGGAGGCCGGCAACCGGGTGCCAGTAGCGTCGCAGGAGCTCCCCGCCGGGCGTGCTAGCCCCCACCTGGGTAAGCCTTCGATTCTCTTCCTCAGTCAAGAACATCGCGGCCCCCTATCTGCCACGACCCCGGGCAGTTGCATGTTAAGTGGCCAGGGAGACAGCGGCAAGCCCGATTCGGCGCATCGTTTCGAGCGACACGCTGGGAGCAGATTTGGACCAAGAATGTGAGGAAAGGGTTTCGCTGTCATTAAGATTTAGTGACAAAGTTGACCAATAGGGGCTGCATCGGTTATCCTCCCCCCGATTTTGTGCCAAGGGGTTCCGATGCACAGAAGCTTCCTCCGGCGCGGCGAAACGCGCGGGAATATTGGCTGAGAGCGTATATGCTCTGAACGCGCGACGGCCTCGGTTGCCCATCCGCGCGGTCGAGCTTCACGACCACTTAAGAGCCCTCGAACGAACCGCTGAAGTTCCTGTTCAGCATTTTTTTGGCTCTTTAGCGCTGCTTGCTGCGCTGATGTTCGGGGTGTGGGGGCTTGTTCCTCACAAGGCGCCTAGCCTGGCCTCGTTCTCGGTGCCCCGTCCTCAGATCGCGGCGTCCCTCCTGGAGGCGCGC
Source organism: Chloroflexota bacterium (assembly GCA_036505655.1). Lineage (GTDB taxonomy): Bacteria > Chloroflexota > UBA6077 > UBA6077 > SHYK01 > DASXTD01. Next base: position 6,434 of record DASXTD010000731.1, on the reverse strand, counting down.
CATCAGCCGCTCGCAATTCCGCGGCCCTCGCCTGAGCCGGCCGTTTACGTCGCGGCCGAGGGCGATACGCTTGCCTCGATTGCCGATAACGCGGGCGTGGAGTCAGCATCCATCGCCGTGGCCAGTAACCTCGCCGCGGCCGAGGACCTGAAGGCCGGGCAGCCGGTGGTGATTCCTCCCGTGGGCTCCGTGCCTATGACCGTAGACCCTGACATTACGGTGGGGGCTCTCGCAGCTAAGTATGAAGTTGATGCCGCGGCAATCACGCTCTACAACGGCCTGGACAGCCTCACGCTGGACGATCCCCTGGGCCGGTCGACGATTCTGGTTCCGCCGGCCGGGCTGCAGAAGGAGCCAATTCAGGTTGAGTCACTCCCGTCGCCGCGTATCGTTTTGGCGGCTGAGCCCGCGACGATCCAGCTGGCAGCCCCGGCAGGCCTGTACCTGGTCAGGCCGGGCGAGACGTTGTCGGCCATCGCCGACCGCTTCGGCCTCGATTCGGTAACGCTGGTTAACGCCAACCATCTCACGGACGCCGATCTCATTCGAGCGGGCGACGAGCTGGCCATCCCCGGGTTGGTGGGTTTGCCCACCACGATGAGCGCGCCCACGGTATCGAGCTCAGCCAACATTCTGGGAGCAGTGGACCTGCCTCGATCGTCGGACGATGCGGCGGCTCTGGCGGATGCAGTGTCCTACACGGTGACCGAAGGCGATACGATCTCGGAGATCGCCGCTCGCTTCGGTGTGGACTCTCAAACGATCGTAGAGGCAAATGCGCTTCTCGATGCTGATAGCCTGCAAATCGGGGACGAGCTGAAGCTGCCCGTTTGGTCCCGCCCGGCTGTCGAAGCGCCGACTAGTCCGGTGGCGAGCACCTCCGAGGACGGGGCCGCGGAGCCGAGGCACGCGCCGGTGACCTACGAAGTTTCGCCAGGCGACACGATCTCGCAGATCGCTGAGCGGTACGGCGTGGACACGCAGACGGTCATCGCGACCAATCAGCTGAAGAGCGCAGACAGCATCCAGGTGGGCACGCAGCTGACGATCTTGCCGATCTCGGGCGTCAATCACACGGTCCGAACGGGCGACACCCTATCGGGAATCGCGGCCCTGTACGAAGTCGACCTCGGACTCATCATCGATTTCAATTATCTCGACAATGAGGACGTAATCCAGGTGGGCAGGGAGCTCATCATCCCGGGCGGCCGGCCTTTGGCTCGAGCCGCGGCGCCCACAACCATGAAATACCAGGTGGCGTCTGGGGACACGCTGTTGAGCATCGCGAACCGGTTTGGCGTTACGGCAAGCTCGATCGCGCAAGCGAGTGGGTTGAACAATCCCGATCGCCTGGCACTCGGTTTGACGCTGACGATTCCGGCGGGAGGCGCGCAGGCGGCTCAGCAGGTGATCACTCGCAACCTGGCCGTGCCGGGTGCGCAGACGCCGCCGGCCTCGGCGAGCATCGCTCCGGTCCCGTCCTCGAGCCTGGGAGAGACGATCTCGTCGATCAGTAGTCGGTACATTGGTTACCGCTACGTATTCGGTGGGACGACGCCCGCGGGCTTCGACTGCTCGGGCCTGGTCTACTACGTGTTCGCGCAGTCGGGTCGGCCGATCTCGCGCGGGATGTGGGGCCAGTATGCCGCCGGGCCGCACCCGAGCCGCGGCGACCTTCGCCCCGGCGATATCGTGTTCTTCCAGAACACCTACATGGCCGGGCTATCCCACAATGGGATCTACATTGGGGGCGGGCAGTTCATCAACGCGGTGGATGAGCGCTCGGGGGTGCGAGTAGCTAGCCTGTCAGACCCCTACTGGGCCGCCCGCTGGTTCGGAGCTACCCGAGTCCTTTAGCCGAACTTGTATTGGACGCCGAAGCCGCCCTTGGGGTAGCGCCACTCGATGTTGAAGTACGGGCAGCCAATGCGGCAGGCGCCACACTCCACGCATTTCTCGTAGCTCACGCTGATCTTGCGATCACCCGTCTCCCAGCGATAGACACTTACGGGGCAGAACGTCGTGCACGGCTTGTCGGTGCACTGAGCGCAAAGGTTCGAATTCATCACGACGAGGTGTGACTGATCCTCGTCGGTCTTGAAGCGCACGTTGTAGAGCTTGTCCTCAACTCGAGCGGTGTGTTCGGCTTCTGGTGCGGTTTTCGTTTCGGTCATTGGTTGGGTTCCTCTCTGTTGTGAGCGGCCGGTTCGCCAGCCCTCACCCCAACCCTCTCTCAGAGGGAGAGGGAGTTAGTAGTCTAGCCGGCGAGGGCGCGTAGGGCGCCCACCATATCGCGGGCAATGGTCCAGGGAGCGCGCTGTCCCAGGACCTGGCGTAGGAGCCGTCGCTGCTTCTCGCGTTTGGGCACGCTGTCCACGGTGAGCAGGTCATGCAAAGCGCCGCTCAACAGCTTGGGATAGATTTCCAGGAATTCAGGCTTGCGCTGGAAGAACTCCGACGTCTTGCTGTACATGCGGAGGTCGTCCATGATGAAGCTCTCGTCCAGCAATCGCTTGTATTGCGCGAGCGACTGGGCAGAAAAATCGCCCCGCTGGTGCGCGTCGATGCACGTTTCGGTGGCCATCTTGGCCGAGAGCAGGGCGAGGTTCGATCCTTCCCGGTAAATGGGGTTGCTGAGTCCGGCCGCGTCGCCCACGACCAGCATGCCGCCCGCGTAGACTGGCGGCATCGCCGCGGCACCGCCCTCGGGGATCAAGTGGGCCGTGTACTCCTTGGACTCGCCGCCTTCGAGGAGCTTGCGGACCATCGGAATGGCCTTGAAATGCTCCATGAGGTCATTCGGGTTGACTTTGGTCTTAATGAAGTCGGATAGAAGCGCACCGACGCCGATCGACAAGGAATCACGATTGGTGTAGATGAAGCCATAGCCCAGCATATTCATCGTGGAGTCGCCGAAGATCTCGATGGTGGCACCCTCGTTGGGGGTGAGGCAGAATCGGTCCTCGATCTTCTCGCGCGTCATGTTGACGATTTCCTTGACCGCCAGCGCCACGTGGTTGGGCGTGAGCTCAGGGTGCAGCCCCGCCTTCTTGCTGAGCAAGGAGTTCACGCCGTCTGCAGCGATGACGATGTTGGCGTAGACGTCGCCTTCTTCGCGGCCGGTGCGAACCCCCACGATCCGGCCATCTTCACGGATCACGTCCTCTACGACCGTGTTGGTCACCAGGACTGCGCCGGCAGCTACTGCCTGATCCGCGAACCAGCGATCAAACTTCACGCGCAACACGGAGAACGCATTGTAGGGCTCCTCACCGTAGCGGTTGGAGCGGAAGCCGGCCTGGATGACGGCATCCCCGGTGACCAGCCAAAAGCGCTCCTCCACGATGGGGCGTTCGACCGGCGCGTCTCGCCACCAGCCCGGAATGATCTTTTCGGTGGGTTGACGATACAGGATCCCACCCATCACGTTCTTGGTGCCGGGATCCTCGCCGCGTTCGATGCACAGCACGCGCATGCCAGCCTTGGCCAGCAGATAGGCCGCCGCGGTGCCCGCCAATCCCGCGCCGACCACGACGACGTCGAAGTGCTCAGGATTGCTAATTTGACGGCCCATCCTTGGTACTGCCCTCAGAGATGGGCCCCGGTCCGCTCCGCTCGCTGGAAGTACCTTGGGGGGTTTTTGTGGGCCCGTTGCTGCGCGCTGGCGGGGAGAGCGCGCGCAGATGGCGAGTCAGGGCGGGAATGATCTGGAACATGTCGCCCACCACGCCGTAGTCAGCGGAGCGGAAGATGGGTGCACTGCCATCGCTGTTAATGGCGACGATGATGTCGGAATCTTGCATGCCGACCATGTGCTGGATAGCGCCAGAAATGCCGCAGGCGACGTATACGCGTGGGCGAACCGTCTGCCCGGTCTGGCCCACCTGGTGCTGGTAGGGGATCCAGCCGGCCATTACGGCCCCGCGAGAGGCTCCGACCACCCCGTGGGCGGCCTCGGCGAGCTCGAACAACATCTCGAACGCTTTCGGTCCACCCAGACCGCGACCGCCGGAGACGATCAGGTCCGCGTTGGAGAGATCGACCTGGTGCGGCTCCGGTATGAACTCGAGCACCTGCGTGGCGACTTCTTCCTCGCGGAGGCCAAGTGGCTCGGAAATGATTTCACCCTTGCGATCGGGATCGGGCGGCGGAGTAGGGAAGACGCCCGGCCGGCAGGTGGCCATTTGCGGGCGATGCCGTTTGCACAAGATAGTGGACATAAGCTTGCCGCCGAAGTCGGGGCGGCTGGCATGCAGTAGATGGCCTTCTTCCTCGATTGAAAGCTCGGTCGCGTCCGCCGCCAGGCCGGTTTTGACTTCCGTGGCTACTGCGCCGGCAACGTCGCGCCCATGTATCGTCGAGCCGTAGAGGACCACTTCGGGCTTGTGATTGCGAATCAAAGCTGCCATGCCGTGAGCGTATGCCTGGGTGCGGTAGTCCTCCAGGACCGGGTCGTCGATGTGATAAACGACGTCGGCGCCGTATTTGATTGCGTCTTCAGCCAGGTGGCGCACGTTGTGGCCGAGAACGGCAGCCCCAACGGGTACTCCGATCTGCTGGGCCATCTCCCGCGCAACCCCGAGGAGCTGCCACGAGACAGGAGCTGCTTCGCCGCGCCGATGTTGGACGTAGACCCACAATCCCCGGTATTCGGAAAAGTCCGGGATCGCGTCGGTGGTGCGGCCGGGAAGATCCTCAGCCATGTTTCGCGACGTTTGACGGCCGGTTATCGGGCCCGTTTTCGGTAGCTGGAACCCGAGGCCGCTCCGCTCCATTTGCCGGGTTCTCAGGGCTCACCTCGGCGGCTGGATCCTGAAGCCGTTCGATTTGGTTCTTGGCAGCGTTGATCAAGATCGGGATGAGCTGCTCGGCGGCCTGGTCAGGGTCGGATCCATCGATCCACACGGTCGCGCCGCGCTGTCGAGGGGCGGGCGCCCAGACCTTGCTGACGATCGTGGGGGAGCCGCGCAATCCTACCTGCGACTCATCATCGATGCCGAGGGCCTCGCGATCCCACACCAGAGGATCGTACCGAGCCGCTTTCACCATGTTCGGGAACGTGGCATAGCGGGGAACGTTCATCTCGCGGGTGCAGGTAAGCACGCAAGGCAGCTTCGCGCGCACGATCTCGCGTCCTCCTTCAACCATGCGTTGGACCTTGATCCAGCGGTCCTGGAGGTTGACTTCGTCCACGCGCAGCACACTCGTGAGCTGCGGCCAGCCGAGTCGGGTAGCGATGCCGGGTGGTACCTGGCCGGTGTCTCCGTCCAGGGCCTGGCGACCGCATAGCACCAGCTCCACCGGCGCCTCGCTGTTCAGTCGCAGGATCGACTTCCAGAGCACATAGGACGTGGCCAGTGTGTCGGCGCCGGCAAATCGCCGGTCCGAGAGCAGAATGCCCTGATCGGCGCCGAAGGAGACTGCCTCGCGGAGCGCATCCTTGGCCTGGTTGGGGCCCATCGTGACCACGCTGACGCGTCCACCAAACTGCTCTTTGAGGTGGACGGCCTCTTCGACGGCGTGGCGGTCATCGGGGTTCACAATGGAAGGCACGCCGTTCCGGATCATGGTGTTCGTGCGGGGGTCGATTCGGACCTCCGCGGTATCCGGAACTTGTTTGATTGAAACAACGATATGCATGAACTAGTCACTCCGTGACGAGTGAAAAATTAAAAGTGAAAAGGGAAAAGTGGGGGCGAACGACTGCGCCGTAATCGGCCTTAACCGGGCACTCTTAACTTTTCACTTTTCATTCGGCGTTAGCGCACGATGACGAAGGAAAGAGCGATCAGGAGCACCACCAGCGATCCTGCAAAAATGCCAATTCGGCGCAGGTCCGCCTGCACGTATGCGTAGTCAGCAACGCTATCGCGGATGCGGCGGCGCGGCTCAGCGGTGACAGCGGGCCGTCGGACCTGCCCTGGGGCCAGCCGCGTGACCGGCCGACGCGGGGCAGCCGGAGCCTCGCCAGTCTCGTCGGAGGCGGCCTGCGAGGACGCAGTCGCTGCCTGAGTGCGCTTGCGATACCGTGGCGGTGGTCGGCGGGGCCGTGAGGGCTTAGCCAGGGCAGGACTCCTTTGCTTGTCTAGAAATTATAGCCTAGCGGAGCCTGTCCTGAGCCGGGTCTAAGGGCCTCCCCGTCCTTTACTGGTGGGCCTGTACGGCACCACGGTCGGGCGCTCGGGCAGTGCAGCGAGGCGTCGGCCCACTCTATCTCGAAGGGTTTTGCGCACGGCCACGTCTGTCAGAGGCACGAGCACGAACCTGCGGTTCCACAGCTGTGGGTGAGGCAGCACGAGGCGATCCGTCTGCAGGCTCAGGTTGGCGTAGAGAAGCAAATCGATATCGATGACACGGGGCCCCCATCGCTCACTGGGCACCCGGCCCATCCGCTGCTCAATTTCCTGGCACCTGTCCAGAAGCTCAATGGGGGT
>DASXTD010000730.1:0-4851 GCA_036505655.1 Chloroflexota bacterium | reverse complement strand
ACGGTAATCGTGCCGATCATCCCGACGTTCACATGGGGCCAACAGAAGTATTGGTAGCTACCCGCGACATTGAAGCTCAGAGACCACGCGCGGCTCTGGGTTTCCGTGGGGTCTCCCAGGCGGCCCGAGTTGTAGTACTTCGTGGGATCGTAGACGGCATTGGGTCGGGCAGGCACCAATTCATCGACGTCCTGGACGACGCGCGGCCAATCCAGCGAGTCGGGAGCCCCGCGATAGACGCCCGACGGCGCGAGCAGCTCTAAGGGCAGAAAGCCGCCACCGGCCAGATGGGGCACCCAGCGGCCAATCGGCCCCCCGGCTTGAACCGGAAAGCTCACGGTATGAACGGGCACGCGGGTGTCTGTGTACCAGACCACCGAGTCGCCCCTCTTGATCGTCAGGGAGTCGGGCAGGAACTGGCGGACCGTCATTCGGCCGACCCGTCCATCGGCCTCCGAGCGCACGTCGGTCCCGGCTTTCACATACCAAATCTGGCTGCCGTCACCACGGTCGTCTGCCGCGGCAAAGGATCGTCCGGCCATCTGGCGCGCCTGAGCCGCGAACGTGGCAAAGTCCTTGGCCGTATCCCGTTCGATGTCTTCTTGAGCCGTGATCCCCGCGGCTCCCGGCGCAACCACATCAACAGTTCCTCGCATGTTGTCGCGCAGGTGTGGAATGCAGATGTACTGGAAATTCCCGGGGACGCCGAACGTAACGGAGAACGATTCGCCCCCCTGCAGCCGCCCGGAGTTGATGAACGACGAGCCGTCGTAGGGGCCGTCCGGGAAGGTGGGGAATTCAGCGATGGGATTCCGCATGAGAGGCAGCGACGGACTATCGGGCGTCGGATCTTCCGGCTGGGGAATGCTTTCCAGCGGCACCGATTGGCCAGCCAGGAAGGTCACGGTGTGTTCGCGCGGGGTGTTCATGAGCCAGGTGACATTCGTGCCCGCCTCGATGCGGAGGTTGGGGGTGAAGAACTCTTCGACTACGTACTGGGGTCCCGCGCCGTCGTAGCCGATCAGGACGGTGAGATTCTCCTGGGCCCGCGACTGGCGCGTAACGGCTGAGCTGATGGGCGCGAAAACCATGGCCAATAGAAGCGCGCTGAGACCCAGCAGGCTGACTCGCTTCACCATCGAACCCTCCCGGTGCCTGATTTCTTAGCGGGATCAGCCTAAAACGGCCCAGGAGGGGTGTCATCTGGAAAAGTACACATTTGGGGTGCACATTTCGCGGCGGTTGAGGGTTTCCCGCTCAGCTGCCCAGGTTAGAGCCGAGTGCGGCCTGACCGGGTGTCCAATCGCTCTCTTGACTGCCCGCGGCTGGCGGCAGCTTCAGCCACGCCCAGGTGGTGGGACCCTGACATTCCCAGCGGTCCACCCGAATTTGCAACTGGGCGCAGGTCGTATCGCCGGCCTCGGGACCACTGAGATCCCGCCGCTCGGTGGACCGATGCCAAATTTGGATGGCCACATAGGCGTGCCGCGAGTCAGTCAGCCAGATCTCATGGGCCACCGCGCCGACCGCCTCTGCGACTCGGCGCGCGTATTCTGCGCGGCCCGCCGCCGCGAGATTCAACCACGACAGGTTATCCAGCCCGGCGACGCGGAGATCTACATCGACCAGGACCGCACCCCGCTGACGGATCCGCACCGCGGCGACGTTGGGGAGGCCTGTCCCCGCCGGCGCCGGGACCCGATTGATCGCGGCGCGGGTCCGGAACTCAGCCAGAGGCGGCAGTTCGGCATGCGGGCCAGCGGCGACTGGAGTAACCGGACTGGAGGGCCCCTGATTGACCGAACTGGCGCTTCCAGTTACCACGCTGTCTTCCGGAGCGGGGCTCCGACACGCCCCGATGATCAGCAGGAGCGCGACCAGCCCGAAAGTCAGCCGACTAGCGCGCCCGAATTCCATAGCTGCGGTGCACATTCTTCGCGACTACCTGTTTGCGCCCGTCAGCACGGCCCCGAGTAGACCGGCGCCGGCCAGAACGAACGGAATAGGGAGCTTGGTTCGAACCAGAATCCCGAAGGTCGCCCCGGCGATGACTATGCTCGGCGGGTCCTGCAGGCCGGAACGAGCTAACGTGTAGGCCGAACCGAGCGTCAGGCCGGTGCCGACAGGAACGATCGCCGCCCGGACGGTGGCGGCCCAGGGGGAGCGACGAACCTCAGACCAGGCCCGGGCAGCCACCAGGGCAATCACAGCAGCGGGTACGAAGAAGGCCAGCAGGGCCACGACGCCGCCCAGGATCCCGGCAGTTGCATAGCCCAACGGCACCACCAACGCGACGCCGGGTCCGGGCGTGATCTGGCCAATGGCATAGGCCTCCAAGAACTGCTGCGGCGTGAGCCAGCCTCGGCTCACAAAATCGCGTTGCATCTCGGCGAGGGCGGCAGTGCCGCCGCCCACCGACATGATGCTGAGCTTGGCCAGCAAGCCCGCTAGCTGTAGAAGGGTTGCTAGGTCAGGCATGAGATTTTTCCGTTTCACCGCCAGCACCAGCTGGCACCGCAACGCCGGCACCCGAGGCCGCTCCGGTCGGACGGGGCCGATGGAGGATCAGCGACAAGACACCAAACCCGAGCAAGACCGGCACCAAACTGAGCCCGAGTGGGCCGTAGGCGAGGCTGGTCGCCGCTACGACCAGGAGACCCGCCCGGCTGAGCCGCACCGCGCGCGCAGTCCGGAACGTAGTAGCCAGAACAAACGCCAGGCCTCCGATGGAAAAGCCATGGAGGGCGCCTTCGAGCCATGCTGGTCGTTCGACTCCGAAGATCAGCGCGGCCAAGAACAGCGCGAGCAGGCCGCCCGGCAGAACGTACGGCACCAGGCAAGCGAGTGCGCCCGCCGAGCCCCGGAGCCGCTGTGCAGTTAGGACGGCCACGCTCTGTCCGGTCGAGCCGGGGAGAATACGGGCGAGCGTGAAGTATTCGAGGTAATCCTCGATGCTGACACAGCTCCGTCGATGGACGAACTCGTTCTGGATGTAGCTTGCGCTGCGTCCCCCTACACTTATGGTTCCGAGCCAGAGAAAGACGCGCGCGAGCTGCCGGAGGCTCATGCAGGGTGGGGTTTCGGGAATCGTCTCCGCTGCTGACGTGGGTGACCGTTCATCAATCGCCGTCATGCCCGTCACACCTCCTCCATGGCCGCTACTTCGGGCAGATAGCACTCCCAGTAGTCAGCTCCCTGCGAGAGCGCTCGGGTTCGGCAATAACGCTCGGTGAAGTCTTCTTCGGCTCCGGAAACCCGATGCCAGCCCCAGATGCCCACGCGCACGTACGCGATGCCGTGGCCCGGCGGAAGGGTTAGCTCGGACATCGAAGCGCGCACCGACTGCGCCACGTCACTGGCATACGCGTGCTGCTCGCCGACCGGCAGGTCGTCCCAAGCTGGATTGTCGATGCCGTCCACCTCCAGGCGAACGAGCACGGTGAAGATCTTGTTGGGCTCCACCTGGATGGCCTTGACGTTGGGAAGGCCGGTTCCGACCGGGGCGGGCACTTGATTGACCGCGGCCATCACCGCCGCCTTGCTCATCCAGTTGGCTGTCGAATCGGAGTCAGTCGTCGTAGGCACGCCAGATGTGGCCGCGGGCATGGTCGGGCTGCTGATGGCTGAATCCAGCATTGAGATGTCCGCCATTCGCGTGAGCACGAGCGCCGCACACCCCAGGACCACCACAGCGCCCACGATGGCATCCATCAACCAAAACTGTCCCCGGCCGACTTGGTTGTTAGTGAGCTCCGCCATCGTTAGCATTCCCTTTCAACGGCCGGCACTTGTCGCAGACTCGGACCGGCGTCCCGTGCCCGCTCCGCTCGTTGGTTCAGCTGATTCGTTCCACCCTTGCGAAGGACTAGCCGGGTCGAATGGCCCTCCACGGCGGCCCGGATGAGCTCGTTGCCACTGAGGTCGCACCAGATCTCGAGATCGGCGGCGGCCTGAGCGCTCGCGACCACAAGCTCGACGGTTTCTCCCGGGTCCAATGGCAGCAGCCATTGCCAGATGCCCCAGTCGTCAATGCGAGCCAGTGCCGCGGCGAGGGCAAAGCTGCTGCCGGCCGAGCGCACTGCGCGTTGGATTGGGCTGGACGGCGGATCGTCGCAGGGATGCTGAGTGTTCTCGGACGCGTTGGGTGTCGGCATGGCTGGTTCCTCCCACGGGTCTAAGATCGACGGGATCAGCCTAGGCCGCCGAAAAGGGTTGCCGCATCGGGAAAACTGCACAGCGTGACTGCACATTTTTGGCGGCGCTGACGCGCGTTGTGGACGGGACCAGCACATGCATAGGCACGGCGGCACATGTGTGGGAACAGAATCCGGGGAGATGGCTGGGTTAGCGGTTGGATAGCTGGAGCTGCGTGCGCACGCGGGCTAGCAAGACGCGGTGGCTGAACGGCTTAGCTACGAAGTCGTTCGCTCCCAGGTCCATCCCTCTGACCACATCATCGTTTCGCCCGTCACCTGTGAGAATGACGACGGGGACGTCGGAACGCTGGCGAAGGTCGGAAAGCAGCCCAAATCCGCCGTGCGGTCCGAGGTCGGCATCCAGCACCACGACATCGGCACCATCGAGCCGGGCGAGTGCGGTCCTAGCATCGTAGGCAGCAATGGTGTCGAAACCGGCCCGCTCAAAGACGAACGTGAGGAGATCGACGAGATCCTGGTCATCGTTCACCAGCAGCACGCTACCCAACCGCTCGGGGGGCGGCGCGTCCGATCGACTCGCAAAAAGCGCTGCTGGCATCATGGCGAGAAGGGTAGACGGACGAACAGCGACGTGTCATGTGCAGAATTGCATAAAGCTGGTGCACATCTTTTAAAGTGCAAAGTTGAAGTTCAA
>DASXTD010000729.1:0-5292 GCA_036505655.1 Chloroflexota bacterium | reverse complement strand
CGGAAAGTCTTTTACCGCCCCTTCGAAACGACGCCCCGCGTTGCCCTGCAGCATGGTCAGCAGATGTTGGCGAGTCGCGTCATCGGTCGCCATCTCATTCCTCCCTGAAACTCAGCGATGTGCCGCCAACTATTGAAGATGGCGCTCGAAGAAGGCGAACATCTTGGCCCAGGCATCCATCGCATGTTCCTGGCGATAGGCTGGACGATCGTAGCTATAGAAACCGTGGCCGGCGCCGTCGTACCGATGGAACTCGTACTGCTTGCCGGCCTGCTTCAGCGCCTCCTCGTGCTGGTTCACTTCCTCCGGGCTGGGCGCCGGGTCGTCATTCCCAAAGATCCCCAGCAGCGGGCAAGACAGATCCTGGGTGAACTCGATCGGAGCCACTGGCCGCGCCGGGCTCAGCTGCTCCGGCTTCATGACCACGCCGCCGCCCCACAGATCGATAGCGGCCGCGAACCCCTCGAGCCGGCAAGCAGCCAGGAACGCGTGCCGCCCCCCCGAGCATCCGCCCGCGATCCCGATCTTGCCGTTCGCCGTCGGCAACGCGCGCAGCCAGTCTCTCGATGTTTCGAAGTCACCCAGCGCCTGCTCGTCGGGCACCCCGCCTTGTGACCGGACTGCCGCCGACATGTCGTCCGGCGTGCCATGCCCAAAACGGCAGTACAGGTTGGGCATGAGCACGCTGTAGCCGTGATGGGCGAACCGGCGAGCCGTCTCCCGATAGAAATCATCCCAGCCCGGTATGTGGTGGATGAGCACGATGCCCGGGTATCGCCCCGGCGCCAGCGGCTGGGCAGTGTACGCGTTGATCGTCTGACCGTCGTAGCTCTTGAGCTCGATCGTCTCCGCGCGCAAGCCCTGGTATTCATCCGTCCGAAACTCATTCCACATCTGCCCCTCCCTTGGCTCGGAGCGTCAAAAACCTAGGATCCTTGGATGTCCCACAGATAGGCGTCCCAATTCTTCGTGATCCCCTCGCCGCGGCCGCTCACGTCCTTCATCCGGTTGCCGATCGCGGTCACTTCAACGTCGTAGAACAGCCCCAAGATCACCACTTGATCGGTGATGTGGTGAACGACCTGCTTGAGCACCTCGATGCGCGGCGGGATCGGGATGGTCACATTGAACTGCGATACCAGCGACTCCAGCTCGGCATTGCGATAGCGCGCGTAATTGTTCCCTGTGAAATGATTGTCGGCCACCCCAATTCCCGGCCCGGTCCAATAGGCTGCCATGTTCATCAGGTTGTGGGGATGGCGCACGTGGTAGAAGCCTGGCCGCGTCATCAAGAACTCGCGGTCGCTGATCTGGGTCACCGGGAAAATGACGGGCTGGGCATTCAATCCGAGCTGCTGCCAGGAATCCACGATAGCCAGCATCGCTCGGCCCTTCGTGTCCTGGCTAGTGCTCGTAAAGACGTCGATCGGGATCTTTTGGCCGCCATCCTGGTAGAAGCCGTCCGTCCCCTTGGTGAGGCCCATAGCGTCCAGGTTCGCCGCGGCCGCCCGCGGATCGTAGTCGTAGCGGACTATGCTGCTCTCGATCTCCTTGTACGGAAACTGGCCGGGGTTGACCAGCGTGGTGTGTGCAACCGAGCTCAAGCCGCCCATGAGATTCTCGACCAGGCCCTGACGGTCAATGTCCTGGATCAAGGCGCGCCGGAACCGCACATCGCCCATGGCGGGAGGGGTGGGCGGCAACAGCTGCGGATACATCAAGATCTGCAATGAGGGCGCCACGTAGACCCAGCCCTCGTGCCATTGCTCGCGCAGCTCCAGCGCCTGCTCCAGCGACATGCCCCGACTCATAGACAGATCGACGGCGCCTGCCAGGATGTTGGTGGTCAGCGCATTGGTATCGAGGACGAGCTTTACCTGTATCTCGTCTAGCCTGGGGCGACCCAGCACGAACCGGTCGTTGGACCGCACCGTGATGTGGCTGCCGCGCACCCATTCCTGCAGCTTGAATGGCCCCTCGCCGATGAACTCGTCCGTCCAGTAGGGCAGGTTGAGGAAGTTCTCCTTGCTGGTCCGATAGGGCTCATCGAGCAAGTGCTTGGGCATGGCATCGGCCTTGGAAAAGAAGTCGTCCGCCCAGATGTACGGCTGGCGCCAGTGCACGCGAATCGTGCGCGCGTCAACCGGGTCGATGCTCTGAATCAGCGCGTAGGCGGCGTCGATCGGGAAGCCGAGCTCCTTGTCCTGGATCACCCTGGTGGTAAAGGCCAAATCGTCGGCAGTGAAGGCTTCGCCGTCCTGCCATTGGATCCCATTCCGGAGCGACCAGGTCGTCTCCATCTGCCCGTCTGGGAAGACCTGCCACAAGCCGTTATCGACCGATACGGGCGATTCGGCAAGAACCGCCTGGCGGTTCCCCTCGCGGTCGAGCACCGTAAGTCCGACGTTCATCAGCTGCTTGACTTCATCGATGCCCGGAATCGGGCCCGAGATCCCAGGGGCCAGCGTGGGCGGATCGGACAGGATCACAGTGGTGATCTTCTTCGGACCCTGCGCCTTGCTCGCGTCGTTTCCTTGACCGTCTGGTCCGGCCGCCCGGCTCGCGCAGCCACTCAGCAAGAGGATCACTACGAGCCCCGCCGCACTAAGCCGCCGATCCACCGTTCGCCCCCATTCCCCATATGCTCGGGCCGGATGCTCGGGCGCTTTATAGCACGCGTTGATCCGGGGTGAGTCCCCTTCTACAATCGCAGCGGGTCTGAGCCTCACCTTAACCAAGGCGACGCGGTCACACCCTCTCCTGCCGCAGCGGGAGAGAGTGGGGTGAAGGCCCCCCGGCCGGTAGGACCAAGGCCGGGTGAGCGTCGCAGGAGGTTGACCATGGAGGGCGGCGGCGACATCGGCTGGGGCCAGCGGGATCGGCCCACTCCGTATCAGATCTGGCAGAAGGAAGAAGGGCTCCCGATCAACAAGGGCGCCTTCGTCCAGAGCCTCCACAAGCTAGACGTCGCCGATTGGCCGCGCATGGGCCAGAAGGGCGCATTCGTGAACCTGGCCGGCCAGGAGCACGACGACGGCTATGTGCTCGAGATCGCGCCCGGCGGCCAAACCGAGGTCCAACACCACCTGTTCGAGGCCACCGTGTGCGTCATTAGCGGCCGGGGCGCCACCACACTCTGGCATCCGGGCGCGACCGAAAAGCAGACCATCGAGTGGCAGCGAGGAACAGTCTTCGCGCCGCCCCTCAACTGCTACTACCAGCATTTCAACCTGGACGGGCAGCGCCCGGCCCGCCTGTGGGCGATGACCAACGCACCGATGGTCATCAACCTGTTTCGCAGTCCCGATCTCGTCTTCAACTGCCCCTACGAGCCGCGCGACCGCTACAACATGGAGGAAGACTACTTCACCGCCCGCGGCGAGAAGATCGCGCGCAGCCAGTGGAGAACCAACTACATTGCCGACGTCCGCACGTTCGAGCTCGACCACTCACCCACCCGGGGTGCCAACAGCTATCTCACCTCGTTCGTCATGTCCAACAACTCCATGGCCGTGCATATCGCGGAATGGTCCTCGGGCACCTATCTCAAGGCGCATCGCCACAACGTGGGTGCCCATTTGCTGCACCTGGAGGGTAAGGGCTATTCACTGCTCTGGTACGAGGGGCAGGAGAAAGACCTCGTGAAGGTGGACTGGGAAGAGGGGACCGTCTTTTCGCCCCGCGAGATGGAGTTCCACCAGCACTTCAACACCGGTCCCGGCATATCGCGCCACATCGCGTTTCGTCTGGGAGACCTCGACATTCGAGTCGAGAAGCTCGGGTTCGGCTACGATTTCTGGCAGGAGCTCCAGGGCATCCCGTACGAATGCGAGGACCCGTCCATCTACGAAACGTACGAGGCGGAGTGCAAGAAGAACGGCGCGGTTCCGACCCTGCCGCGTCCGGACTACACCACCTGTTCTGAAGAGAAGTTCCTCAGAATGCGCGCGCCCGCTGGGGCAAGGGGGTAGTAATGCTAACTACCGAAGAAAATGAGCTCTTGACGAGGATCGGCCCCGGCACCCCTTGTGGTGATCTGCTGCGCAGCTACTGGCAGCCAGTCTTCTTCGCGCACGAGCTGACGCCCGAGCACCCCAAGGCGCGCATCAAGATTCTCGACGAAGAGTTGGTGATCTTCCGCGACGACGACGGCAACTACGGGCTGGTGGGCGAGCACTGCCAGCATCGCGGGGCCTCCCTCTACTACGGCTTCCTCGAAGATGGCTGCATCCGCTGTGCCTACCACGGCTGGATGTACGACAAGAGCGGCAAGTGCATCGAGCAGCCTTTCGAGCCCGCCCAGTCGATGCTCAAGCACACCATCCGCCATCCCGCCTACCCGGTCCAGGAGCTAGCCGGCGTGCTGTGGGCGTATATGGGCCCGCCGGACAAGCAGCCGGTGCTGCCTCACTGGGACCTACTGGTGCGCGAGGATGGCGCCCGCGAGTGGGAGGTCCATCCCGCCCTCGCCTGCAACTGGCTGCAGTGCGAAGAGAACACGGCAGACGTCACCCACACGTTCTTCCTCCATTCGTATTCCTTCTACAAGCGCGGCCTGTTCGATGGGTCCGGCTTCGGCCGCCCATTCGTGGACTACGGCTTTCAGCCCTTCGAGTGGGGCTTGCTTAAGAGCTGGACCTATTCCGGTGACCGGGGCGGATTCGGCTGGGGCAACCTGCTCGTCTTCCCCAACATGCTGCGCCTGGCCAACCAGATGCACTGGCGCGTCCCGGTGGACGATACCCACACCCGGCTGTTCTGGCTCAACTTCCAGCCCACCCGGGACGAAAGTGCCGGCGGCACTTGGACGCGAGGCTTTGGGGACGGCGAGGGTCAAACCCGGCCCGAGAAAGTAGTCGAAGCAAATGGGGTCCGCGTCCGCTATGAAGGAACCTGGCTTGACGAGCGGGGCGAGTACGGCGTGGACACGTTCCCCAGCCAGGACACGATGGCCTGGGAGACGCAAGGACCGATCTTCGATCGCAGCAAAGAGCACATCGGCGCTTCGGATGCGGGGCTAACCTGGTTCCGCCAAACCGTCCATGAGCAGATCGAGCGGGTCCAGCAGGGCGAGGACCCCATGGCCCTGATACGTGATCCAGAGCAGCAGGAGGTCGATCTCCTGCCCTGGTTCTCAGATGCTTCCCGCTGGTTCGCGAACGGGAAGCCGCATCCCCAGGACCAGGTGTTCGATTCGCAGCTCCAGACCGTCGAGGTGCCGCCGGGTACTGCGCGCAATGGTGTCCCCCGCCTGGAGGGAGCACCTCCAGCCCGAGTGCGCAGCTCCATAGC
>DASXTD010000728.1:0-3602 GCA_036505655.1 Chloroflexota bacterium | reverse complement strand
CGATGGCATACAGCAGCGCCTTGCGGAATCGGACGTCGGCCACGATGGGCGGGTTCGTGTCGATGAACTGAGCGTGAAGTGGGTACCACGAACGCAGGGAAGTCGCGACACGCATGTCACCGCGCTGGCCGGCGACCAGCTCCGCCTGCTCGGGCGGGATCAACGACCGACCAAGCGTCATATCAGCGGCGTGGGCGAGGAGGTCCACCAGAACCGCGTTGGGGTCCTGGACGAACCGGACCTCGATCTCGTCCACCTTAGGGCGACCCAGGAGGTAGTCGTCGTTGCGCCGTACCACTACGTGGCTGTCGGGAACCCATTCTTGCAGGCGATAGGGGCCCGCGCCGACGAAGTCGCTCGCCCAGTAGGGGAGGGCCAGGAATCCGGCTTTGCTCTCGGCATAGGGCGTCTCAAGCAGATGGCTGGGCAGCGGAACGGCGTATAGGAAGCTGAACATCGAGTCCGCGTCTATGTAGGGGCCGTTCCACCGCACCACGACGGTCCGCGCATCTTGTGGCTCGATGGCTTCCACGAAATCCCATACCCGGGCCCGAGGGATCCCAAGATCAGAGTCTTGCTCCACGCGCGCCGCCAGGAGCAGGTCGTCGGTGGTGACCGGAGAGCCGTCGTGCCATCGAGCGCCGGGTCGGATAGCCAGGCTGGTGGTCATGCGGCCGTCGGAAAGGAGCTGCCACGATCCATTCTCGAGGGTGGGGACCGACTCGGCGAGCTGGGGGAGGAGGTTGCCCTGGTTGTCGGCGTGCACGAGCGAAGCGTGCACCAGCTCCATCAGTGCATCCAGGCCCGGGTAGTTTCCGCTGGTCCGGTTGGTCTCGTGCCCGGCTAGAGATGGCGGTACTCCGCGGATCACAGCGACGATGCGTTTCGGCGCTCCGGGACGCGTTTGAGCGGCGGTATCCGCAGTTGGAGCAGAGTCCCCGCGGGGGGGAGCAGCGCATCCGACGATGCTCGCCAGGAGGGCGACGGCTAGGAGGGCAACTGCCGACGTGCGCATAGACCGGCCTCCGTACGCTGGCGTCCTTGACCCTGAGTCCCAAGGTGCACATTATCACCACGACGAATGTGGAGCACGATTGTCTATGGACATCCTGGACCAGGAATGACCCGACGGGGAGGTTTCGACATGGTAGAACGAGGCCGGCCAGCTGTCGGGGCGCTTCTAATGCCCCTCCTGATCATGGTGGCTTGCGGGCCTGGTACGCAGTCCGCGGGCCAGGGCAGCTCCGGTCAGCAGGGAGTCGCGCAGCAGCCCGGAACGCCACGCGGGTCGATCACGATGGCCGTGACCTGGGAACCGGACCAGCTCAGCGGCCAAACCACCGGGGGCGAGACGGGCTCCGAAACGCGCTGGATGTTCAACTCTCCCCTTGTCGCTTATGAGCCCCAGGGAGCGCTTCGCCCGATGCTGGCCCAGCGGATCCCGACCCGCGACAACGGAGATTGGGTCGTCAATCCTGATGGGTCGATGGTGACGACCTACCTGCTCCGGTCGAACCTCCTCTGGCATGATGGCGTTCCCTTGACTGCCCAGGACTTTACCTTCGCGTACCAGGTCTACACCGATCCGACACTGGCCTTTCGGGCGGATCCAATCAAGCGGATGACAGCCATCGACGCACCTGATGACCACACTCTCCGGATCATGTGGGCCGATGCATACATTTTTGCCAACGCACTGGGGATGCAGGACCTGACACCCCTGCCGCGCCATCGATTGGAGGAGAAATACCGAGCCGACAAGGCCAACTTTGCTTCCGCTGATGACTGGACCACCGCATACGTGGGTTCCGGTCCGTTCCGCCTCGAGCGTTGGGACAGCGGCGTCCGCATAGTCGCGCGCGCATTCGATCGCTGGTTTCTGGGTCCCCCAAAGATCGACACGGTAGAGGTTCGTTTCATCGGCGATCCGAGCGCGGCTCTGGCGAACCTGCTGGCCGGAGAGATCGACTTCACCTCGTCGCCGCCCCTGCGCGTCAGCGAAGCCATCGTGGCTCGGGATCAGTGGGCAGCTGAGGGAACCGGGTACGTCAAGAAATGGGACGCACGACTGCGATACCTGGAGTACCAGTACCGCGAGGTTCCCAACTGGCAGCGCGTGGTGACCGATTCGCGGGTGCGCCAGGCGTTGACCTATGCGATCGATCGACTGCAATTGGCGGACGTGATGACGTCCGGGCTGGGAAGCGTGGGGGAGGTTTGGGCGTTACCGTCTGACGCGATGTTCGCCGAGGTCGATCGAGGCGTGGTCAAGTATCCCTTCGACCCGGAACGAGCGGCTGCCATCCTCGAAGAGGCCGGCTGGACTCGGCGGGCGGGCGGACTGAGGATGAACTCGGCGGGCCAGACGCTCGATATCGACGTGAACTCAGGCTCCGCTGAGCCGCAGGTGCCGACCATCATCGCCGATGCCTGGAGGGCGATCGGGATCAATGCGGGCCTGGAGATCGTGCCGACCGCTCAGCTCAACGACACCAGGGTGCGAGCCGGCTTCGCAGGGGCTCGGGTTGGTCAGCGCGGGCCGACTATGGATGGGTTCCACCTCATTTCGATGAGGATTCCGCAGCCGCCGGCCTTCAACGACTCGAACTATGGCAGCTTCAGCGACCCTGAGGTGGACCGCCTTCAGAACCTGGGGGTGACGTCCCTCGACGAAGCAGAGCGCCGCCAGGCTGCGATCGCGATGAACAAACGGCTCTCCGAGATCGCCGCCTACACCCCCCTCTACTACCAGGCGGACGTGCTCGTCGCGAAGAGCCGGCTCCAGGGGCCGGTCGGCCCCGGGCTCATGAAGCCCGGCGTTACCTGGAACATCTTCGAGTGGGAGGTTACCGGGACGTAGCGAGGTACCCCAAAGTCCTACGAAGAGTCCGGTCACCCTCACCCCAACCCTCTCCCAGAGGGAGAGGGGGAAGGCGATATAGTAGAATCCCGCGCTTGAGTCCAAGGAGGGAAGAACAATGCCCGATCCCCAAGCCAATGCCAAAGCCGGAATGCCCGTCAACCACGACTTTGCGGTCATCGATACGCCGGACGGCGAGATGGTGATGTTCTGCGCCTATCCGGATGGCCCGGGTCCCTTTCCAGCCGCCATCGTGATCTCAGGCCAGCCGGGGCCTTCCAGCCCTGAAATTACGGCCGCTGAGATTCTCGCGAACCAGGGGTACGTGGGCTGTACAGTCGACCTCATGCATCGCGGCCCGGGGGTCCATCAGAACGAGGATCAGGTGGCCCGGCGACGGAACTTGACCGACCCCGGCACCATCGCCGACATGAACGCGGGACTGGACTATCTGAAGTCGCTGCCATTTGTGCAGTCGGACAACATCGGCATCGTCGGCTTCTGCATGGGCGGGCGGGTCGCCTACATGATGGCGGGCGCGCGCCACGATATCGGCGCGATTTGCAGCCTGTATGGCAGCGGCATTTACGAGGGCTACGGACGCCCGGCTCCCATCGAGTTCACAGACAAGATCGAGTGCCCGGTGCTCATCCTGAATGGAGACAAGGACCGCGTCATTACGCCCGAGGAAGCGCTCAGGGTCGCGGATACCCTCAAGGAGCACGGGAAAACCGTCGAGACG
>DASXTD010000727.1:0-6340 GCA_036505655.1 Chloroflexota bacterium | reverse complement strand
CTTGGGGAAAGATCCACCGATACCGCCCGGGACCCAGCTCGCTGGCCAGGCCACTCAGGTCGAGGGCATCTGCCCCTCGCCCATGCAGCGCGATCACTACTGGGGCATCAGCGGCTAATCCCGCCGGGGCCGCGCGCACGTAGCGCAGGCCAGCCAACTCGTTCCATGCCGCTTGCAACTGCAATCTCCTTTTTAACGGCGGTTCCTAGACTTACTCCTCGGAGTCGCCGCCCGACCCGCTCCGCTGCTTTGAACGGCCGTTACAAGCTCAACCCGTCGAGGTCGCCGCCCGATACCGCTCCGCTTAGCGCTCCGCTTGACTCGGGAGCGGATAATCATGATATGAAAAGACCCGTCCCCCCAGCCCCCTCCCCTCGGAGGAGAGGGGGAGCAAAGGCGTGACCAAGCTCATCGTGGGGCTGGGCAATCCGGGCACCGCCTACCAGCGTACTCGGCACAACGTGGGATTCGAGGTAGTCTGGGAGCTCGAACGGCGGTCGACCTCCACTGGCCGGGAGCAGCGTGAAGGGCCGTCGGTCGTTAAGACCGCTGTGCTCGGGGGGACCGAGGTCATCCTGGCCCGGCCACGGACCTTCATGAACGAGAGCGGGCGCGCCGTTTCGTCACTGGTCCATCGGCACCAGGTTCGTGATCTGAATGACCTGTTGGTTATCCACGATGACATGGACTTGCCGCTGGCGAATCTCCGGCTGCGGGCCGGGGGGAGCAATGGCGGGCACAACGGGGTAGGCTCGATTATTGGCGCATTGGGGACTCAGCGTTTCGCGCGGCTGCGCATTGGTATCGACCGCCCGCCCGCCGGGATGGACCCGATCGAATACGTGTTGGGAGCCTTCTCCAGCCTGGAACGCGAAGCTCTGGCGCTGGTGCTCGAAACGGCCGCAGAAGCCGCCGAATACTGGGTGGAGCACGGGATCGCCCAAGCCATGAACCGCTTCAATAGCTGGCGCCCCTCGCCCGAAGCGGCGCCTTGAAGCTAACCGCGCTTCTGTCCAGCCTCCGCTGCGGTCATCCCTATGAAGAGTTGGGGCAGCGGCTGAGAGGGGCGCCCGCTGGGGAGGCGTCTACCTTCTCTGTGATCGACGCCGCCAAGCCGGCCCTTTTGGCTGCCCTCCACCAGGAGCTAGACGTGCCTATGTTGGTCGTGGTCAGCCGCCTAGCGCGAGCCCGCCAGCTTGCGGACGAGCTCTCGTCCTGGGTCGAAGACAGGCAGAATCTCTACCTGTTTCCCGAGCTCGACACGCTTCCCTATGAGCGTATGGTGCCGGGCGCCGAGCAGCTGGCCCAACGTCTCCGGGTGCTTCTTGCTTTGGTCAATGAAGCGGGCTCGGAAGCGAGCCCGACGACGGCACGCAAGGCTCGGGTCCGAGGCCGGACGTCGGCCCTGCCGACCATCGTGGTCACCACGGCGCGCGGTT
This sequence comes from Chloroflexota bacterium, assembly GCA_036505655.1. Classification (GTDB taxonomy): domain Bacteria; phylum Chloroflexota; class UBA6077; order UBA6077; family SHYK01; genus DASXTD01. Next base: position 4,901 of record DASXTD010000727.1, on the reverse strand, counting down.
TGATGGATCGGGTCATGACGCCGGAGCAGCTGCGGGCCTCGAGTTGGCGGCTGGCCGTAGGCCAGAAGCTTTCGTTGGAGCGCGTCATCCGTGAGTGGGTTCGGGCCGGTTACGAGGCGATGCCCGTCGTGGCAGGGCCGGGTGAGTTCGCTCGCCGGGGCGGCATCGTCGACGTCGCGCCATTGGGCGGGACCCAGGGAGCCGTCCGCATCGAGCTGGACTTCGATGAGGTCGCCTCCATGCGGGCGATCGACATGACGACGCAGCGCTCGACGGGCGACCTGCTCGACGAGATCGTGATCGGACCCGGCCACGAGGTTCTGCCGAGCGGCTCTGCTGAGATTCTCGATGTGATCCAGGGTCTCAATCGGACTCACCTACGCTCGCACATTCGCCAGGATGTCGAGGCAGAGATCGGTTCGCTGGCCGAGGGCCAGGCTTTTCCGATGCTGGAGTTCTACCGGGGCGCGCTGGGAACCGCCTCCATCCGCGATTACTTGCCGCCTGGCGGAATTGTGGTGGTCGATGAGCCGACGCTCGTCGGGGCCACGGCACGAGAGATGGAGCGCCAGGCAGAAGCGCTGGCGGCGGATTTGATGGATCGCGGTGAGCTCCCCGGTGGACTCCCTGCCCCCTACTGGAGCTGGGACGCAATCACGGATCGGGAAGACGCCAACCATCGCCGTCTGCATTTCGTGCTCGATCCGGACGCCCCAGACTCCGGTTTCTCATCCGCGCCTAGCTACAGTGGCCGCCTGCCCGAGCTGATCACCGAGGTCGCTCGGCCGGACGACCCTCGGCGCGTTGTTATCGTGAGCCAGCAAGCCGCTCGTATCGAGGATCTACTGCTCCAAGAAGGCGCCGAAGTACCGGCAGTGGACGAGGTGCAGCCGGGATCCGACGGGAACGTACCCGGCGTTGTCCTACTTCAGGGCGGCCTATCCGAGGGATGGGTCAACGAGGCGGCGGGTCTGATGCTCCTAACCGACCGCGAGATCTTCGGTTGGGCCAAAGTGCGAGGCGCTCACCGCGGCCGCGTCTTCGTCCCCCGTGACCCATTTGTCAGCGACCTCGATCCAGGAGAACTGGTCGTGCACGTCGATCACGGGATCGGTCGCTATCGAGGGATGATCCATCTCTCGGACCCCTCTTCGGGCGTCCAGCGTGATTACCTCGACCTGGAGTACGCGGAAAATGCCCGTCTGCGCGTGCCTATCGAGCATGCAGACCGAGTCAACCGCTACGTTGGGGCGGGCGAAGCGAATCCAGCGCTAAACAAGCTGGGATCGGGCGATTGGCAACGGACCAAACGCCGCATTCGAGCCGCCGTCCACCGCATCGCGCATGAGTTGGTCGAGCTGTACGCCAGGCGCGAGCTGGCGGAAGGCTCGGCGTTCGGGGCGGATACCCAGTGGCAATGGGAGCTCGAAGCCTCGTTCCCCTACGTCGAAACGCCTGACCAGCTGCAAGCGGTCAACGACGTGAAGGCTGACTTGGAGCAGCTCACGCCAATGGACCGGCTCATCGTTGGCGACGTGGGCTACGGCAAGACCGAGGTGGCGCTGCGAGCAGCCTTCAAGGCAGTAATGGAAGGCAAGCAGGTGGCAGTACTGGTTCCGACCACCGTGCTGGCCCAACAGCACTACAGCACCTTCCGGGAGCGCCTGGCCCCATTCCCGGTGCGAGTCGAAGTGCTGTCGCGATTCTTGACCGATCGACAAGCCCGCTTGGTGATAGAAGGTGTGCGGGACGGATCGGTGGACATCGTGATCGGCACCCACCGCTTGCTCCAGCCGGAAGTCGCCTTTCACGATCTCGGCCTCCTCATCATCGACGAGGAGCAGCGATTTGGGGTCGGCCACAAGGAGCGGTTCAAGCAATTCCGGACCGAGGTGCACGTGCTCACGCTTTCCGCGACCCCGATCCCGCGCACGATGCACCTGTCGCTGGTCGGGGTGCGCGACCTCAGCATGATGCAGACTGCCCCCGAAGATCGACTGCCCATCCGCACCTACGTCACGGAGCAAGACGACACCCTGGTGCGGGAGGCGATTCTGCGTGAGCTGGACCGGGGCGGGCAAGTCTACTACGTTGCCAATCGCGTGCGCTCAATTCACTGGGTGGCTCATCAGCTCCAGGCGCTCGTTCCCGAGGCTCGCATCGGGATCGGCCACGGCCAAATGCCGGACGATGACCTGGAAGAGGTCATGCTCGAGTTCGTGAACGGGGAGAAGGACGTACTGGTCTGCACGACGATTATCGAGGCGGGTCTCGATCTCCCCAACGTCAACACGATTGTCGTGACTGATTCCCAGATGTTCGGTTTGGCTCAGCTCTACCAGTTGCGGGGCCGAGTGGGGCGGGGCGCCAACCGGGCGTACGCCTACTTCCTTTATCCGCGGGATCGCGCGCTGACTGAGATTGCCGAGAAGCGGCTGCGCGCCATCTTTGAGGCTTCAGAGCTAGGGGCGGGCTACCAGATCGCCCTCAAGGACCTGGAGATCCGGGGCGCCGGCAACCTCCTCGGCTGGGAACAGCATGGGCATATCAGCGCGGTCGGGTTCGACCTCTATTGCCGGCTGCTCGCGGAGGCGGTCGACCAACTGAAGAAGCTGCACAAGCTTTCGTTGGAGGGAGAGGGGGAGGGGATTGCGGAGCGTATCCTAGCGGAAGCGTTCCCCGAGCAAGAGCATCCGACGGTCACGCTCCCGGTCCAGGCATTCATCCCATCGGATTACGTCTCAGAAGACCCGCTCCGCCTCAACCTTTACCAGAGGCTCTCGGCAGCCAAGCGTGGAGATCAGGTGCGTGAGCTGCGTGAGGAAATCGAAGACCGCTTCGGCCCACTGCCCGATCCGGCTCGCCGCCTGGTGGAGCTGCTCGAGCTTCGTGCTAGCGCCGGGGTCGCTGGCATTCAGGAGATCGCGCTGGACGGCGCGGAGATCGTGCTCCGCTTTGCCGGACCCAGGTCATTTGACGTCGGGGCGCTAGGCCAAGGCCTGGGTCCACAGCTGCGCGCTCGCCAGAACCAGCTGAGGCTTGAATACCAGCCGGGCCGCGATGTCCTCTACGTCCTCCAGCAGCTGGTGGACCGATTAATCGGGGCGCCGGTCGGGGTCCCCTCGTAGCTGGAGGCCTAGCTCACGGAGCTGGGTTGGATCCACGGGAGAGGGCGCGCCCACTAGCAGATCGGCGGCGCTCTGATTCTTGGGGAACGCCATGACCTCCCGGATGTTGGGCTCGTTCACCATCAGCATGACGGTGCGCTCCAGGCCCGTTGCGATGCCTCCGTGGGGTGGGGCCCCATACTCGAACGCCTCCAGGATGTGACCAATGGAGGCCTGTGTCTGCTCTCTGCTATTGCCCATCAGCTCGTAGATCAGCCTCAGCATCTCGGGTTTGTTGATGCGGATGCTGCCCCCACCCACCTCGTAGCCGTTGCAGGCGAGATCGTATTGGTTCGAGGTTACGGTGGGATTTGCCCGAACGGCCGCCTCGTCCATGACTCGGGGTGAGCCGAACGGGTTGTGCATGAACGTCCAGCGGTTCTGATCCGGCACCCATTCCATGAGGGGGAAATCGATGATCCAGCAAAACGCCAGCAGGCTATCGTCGATCAGATTGCGGCGGCGGCCGACCTCGAGCCGCAGGCGGCCAAGTACGTCCGTGGCGACCAGCGGCTGGTCCGCCACGATGAGCAGCATGTCGCCTAGCTGCGCGTCGGAGCGCTCGATGATGCGGCGGGTCTCATCTTCAGACAGGAACTTGGCCGCCGGGCCGCGCACGCCATCCGCCTCCACGGCTAGTGTTACCAGACCTTTAGCCCCGAACTGCTTGGCGCGGTCGATCAGATCGTCGGTCTCCTTGCGGCTGAGCGATGCCCAGCCGGGAGCCACGATCCCCTTCACCACGCCGCCGCTTGCCAGGACCGTGGAGAACGCCTGGAAGCCGGTGCCCTGGACGTCCTCTGATGCGTCGAACAATTCCACGCCGAACCGGAAGTCTGGTTTGTCTGATCCCCAGCGCCGTAGGGCCTCGTCATATGAAAAGCGTGGAAATGGCTTAGTCACCAACTTCCGCTCCGAGCAGGTCTCAGCAATGCGGATGTAGAGCCCTTCCATCAGATCCATGACGTCTTCGCGCTCCACGAAAGACATCTCCACGTCCAGCTGGGTGAACTCGGGCTGGCGCTCGGCCCGTAGGTCCTCGTCGCGGAAGCAGCGTGCGATCTGGTAGTAGCGGTCCATCCCTGCCACCATCAGGAGTTGCTTGAGCTGCTGAGGGGCCTGGGGCAAGGCGTAGAAATGGCCGGGATAAAGGCGGCTGGGGACCAGGTAATCGCGCGCCCCCTCCATCGTGGCCTTGGTCAGGATAGGTGTTTCGATCTCTACAAAGCCTCGCTCGTCCAGGTAATCGCGCATGGTCTTGACGATCTTGGCCCGGGTAACAATGTTGTCCTTCAACCGCTCGCGGCGGAGGTCGAGGTAGCGATAGCGAAGGCGGACGGATTCTTCGACGTCGATGTCGCGGTTGACGTCGAAGGGCAGCGCCCGCGCCGCATTGAGGACCTCGGCCGTATCGGCTACTAGCTCGATCTGGCCGGTGGGCAAGCCCGGATTCTCCGTGCCCTCCGGGCGCCGGCCAATTTCACCCTCCACCTGGAGCACGAACTCGGAGCGCGTCTCACCGGCGACCCGATGGGCCTCGGGCGCATGCTCGGGATTGAATACCACCTGGGTCAGGCCGGATCGGTCGCGGAGATCAATGAAAACCAATCCACCGTGGTCACGCCGCCGGTGCACCCAGCCCTGGAGGGTGGCCCGCTGTCCGATGTGATCGGCCCGCAGCTCACCACACGTGTGGGTTCTTCGCATCAGAAAGCGATGCCGGGTGTCAAGGCG
>DASXTD010000726.1:0-6849 GCA_036505655.1 Chloroflexota bacterium | reverse complement strand
GCGCCGGCCACGGTGATCCAAGCCCGCATCTCGCCCGTTCCCCCGCGCATCGTCATGGAGTCGAACCCGTACATGGCCCTGGTCGCGCGACCGTTGCCCGTGCTCAGCTGGTCCAGGAACCAGCGATCCAATGGCTCATCGATCCAGCCTGCCCGAGGCCCGCCCGGGTCATGGGACAGGCCACCCGAGCCGTAAATCGCGATGCGCCGCGGATCGTCGCTGAGGAGGCGGGCCAACGCCTTGCCCAGCTGGTAGCAACGCGCCGCGGACAGGCTGGGCGGGTCGTACGTGTTCTCGTAGATCAGCACCACCGGCACGTCTGCTTCCGGCGTCAATATGGGGATGGGACGGAAGAACGCGTGCGGCAGCCCCCGGCCCCGGGGTCCCAGCGCCTGCTGCTCGGTGCTGAACGCGACGTCGAATTCCTCCTGCCGCACGAGGCGGTCGAGCAGCATCCGAGAGGTGTCTACATCCACGTTGAGCCGCAAATGCTCGTCGGGTCTATCGGGGGTCAGCATATTGCCCCACGAGGCCCACGCCTCGGGGTCGAGATGGATCATCAAGTTGGGCACATTGCTGCGGTCGAACATCTCCGACTGGTCACCGCCGATGACGATGAGCAGGTCTGGTCGATACTCGGCCAGCCGTTCCCGGAGCGTGCCAAAGGCATGGTCGATCCGCCCGATGTACTCGCCGATGACTTCCTCCGTTTCGGCAGCGGCCTGGGGCGGCTGAGTCACCTTCCCGGTGAAGCGCTGGTAGAGCGGCTTCCATTGTTCGAGCGGCGCCACCAGCGCCGGCGCGTGTGAAGAGGCAAGCCCCAATCCAATCGGCATCTCATCCTCCCATCCAGTCCTAAGTCAGAAGTCCCAGGCAGAGCTGTCAGGGCACGCCCTCACCCGTCCGGCGGCCGCTGCGCGTCCTTGGCCGGCCTCTCCCAGAGGGAGAGGCAAGAGCTATGCCCCCTCTCACTCTGGGAGAGGGTTGGGGTGAGGGCGTGCCTGTCACTTCCTTGCCGAACCTCCGATTCGCCACGCTAGCTTGTCTTAAACCGATTCTGCGTCCAGCGGCCAATAGGCAAACCCGATGCCTGTGGCCGCGGCATAGGATGGAACGTAATCGACCACCTTGGCTTTGCTGCCCTGAGCCTCGCAGGCTGCGGCCACGATGGCCCACAAACGCGCCTCGGCCACACCTCCGCGGACCGAATCCGATTCCACATCGAACAGGCGCCCCAGATTGGCACCGCGCCCGCGGGCAACCTGGTCGAGCAGCCACTCGTCGAGCGGTGGATCAACCCAGCCCGCGCGCGGCCCGTGGTGATCGTGCGACAGCCCACCCGACGCAAATACCGCGATCCGCTCCGTCCGTTCGTCGAGGATATCTGCCAGCGCAGTCCCGAACGCGTAGCAGCGATGCCCACTCGGGCTCGGCGCCACCCGACAGTTCACGTAGATAGGGATGACCGGTATGTCGAGACCCGCCAGCAAGAGCGGCGCCGGCGCCACGAATGGGGCGCTGGTGCCGAACTCGGGCTGACCGAGTGGGCGCAGGACCTGGCTGTAGCTCATATCGATGCCGTGATCGACCAGCTCGCGCTGGACGAAGCTCGCCACCTGCGGAGCGCAGGGCAGCCGCACGATGTCGTCTTCCGCGGTCTCACCCAGCTCAGCGTACCGCGTGCTCCCCCAGATCTCCTCCCCCAGATAGGTGCAGAACTGGGGGACCTGCACTCCCGTGAATACGCGCCCGTCATCGCTGGCCAGCATCACCAGGACTTCCGCGCGCGCTGCTCGCAACTGTTCATTCAGCGTGTCAAATCCGGCCCGGATACGTCGAACCTGATCCGGGACCTGGTCCGATAGCTGCTCTTTCAGCTCCTGCGGCTGCGGCGCATCGCCCGTCAGCCAGTCGTGGATGGCCGGCCACTCATCGGCTGGACGGAACATTGCGGGAGCGAAGGACGCCGCCAACCCTAGAACCAGCATCTACTCGCTACACCTGGGCTGCCCTCACCCTCCCCTCTCCCACTGCGGTGGGCGAGGAATTCTGTGCCCTGAGCAGCACCACTGGTTTCCTGATAGGCCCTGAGGGCTCGCCCACCGGACATGCGGCTTCCTCTCTTTTGACGGCCGTTACTGGAACCCATCTCCGGGCTTGTTGGTCGATACCGCTCCGCTCGCTAGCGTTGGACTACTATATGCGCGTAAATGCTCGGCGGCCACTGGCCATGCAACGGACAGAATTGGGGGATGGACGATGCGAAGTGCGCGTATGGGGCCGCTCATGCTCCTGGTCATAGCGATTACCGGCTGCGCGGGCCCACAAGCCGCGCAGGCCCCCGCGCCCGGCCAGCCTTCGGCGCCGGCTGTGAATCGCCCCCTGGTAATCCAGACCCGAGGTGAGCCTATCGCTCTCGCGCTGCGATCGTTCCAGACCGTGGGCGGGGGCTCCTATCCCCACCTGGTGCTGAACGCCACCTTCGACGACCAGGATGAGCAGGGCAATCCGATTCCCATTCTGCCCGACGCTTTGCCTCAGCTCAATACCGATAGCTGGAAGGTCTTCCCCGACGGCAGCATGGAAACGACCTACCACCTCAAGCCGGGGATCATCTGGCACGACGGCACCCCACTCGATGCAGCCGACTTCGTGTTCGCCTGGCAGGTCTATTCCAGCCCTGCCTCCGGCGGTGCATCCACCGTCCCGGTCGGAGAGATGGCGGAGGTTTCCGCCCCTGATAGCCGCACCGCGGTCTTCAAGTGGCGCCGTCCCTACATCAACGCAGCGGTGTTTTCTTCGCGCACCCAGACTGGTTTCGGCGCCCTACCACGCCACGTCCTGCAGCAGCCCTTCCAGCAGGACCCCTTTGAGGCCTTCGCCAACCACCCATTCTGGACCGACGAGTACATCGGCCTGGGTCCCTACAAGCTGGAGCGTTGGGACCGTGGGCAGGAGATCGATGCGGTTGCGTTCGACAAGTTCGTCATGGGGCGCCCCAAGATCGAGCGTTTGCGCATTCTTGTCTCCAATGACGCCAATGCCGCGGTCGCGGCGCTCTTGAGCGGCGACGCGGATCTCACCCTCGACTACGTCCTTCAATATCCAGACGGAGCGACTCTCGTGAAGCAGTGGTCCGAGACCAAGGCCGGCAGCGTGATTTTCAACCCGACTCTCATGTGGTTCGGCCAGATCATGCTCCGACCCGAGGTCATGTCTACCCAACTGCAATCGGATGTCCGTTTCCGTCGCGTATTAGCCCACGCCATGGATAAGAAGGGCCTCAACGACGCGTTGATGGCAGGCACCGCCCTGGTGACCGATGGCATGCTCTCTCCTCGTGCGCCCTACTACGCGTCCATCGAGCCTTCCATTACCAAGTATCCGTATGACACCCGTCGAGCGCAGCAGCTTCTCGAAGAGATCGGATTGCAGAAGGCGTCCGATGGGTTCTACCTCGGTCTGGACGGAAAGCCATTTGCGCTGGAGATCATGGGCCTCGCCAATCCGACCTGGGAATCAGAGCACGCCATCATCAGCGAAGGCTATCGCAAGCTCGGGCTCAACACGACCGGGCGGATCATTGCCACCTCCCTGTTCGGCGACGGTCAGGTCCGGGCTTCATTCGGCACCATGCAGCTGACCGGCACCGGCGGCTTCGAGCGCGGCCTGGGCAGCAACTTGACGACCCCCAGCATCAGCCGGCCGGAAACCCGCTGGACGGGCTCCAACCGCGGCGCCTATTCCAATCCCGAGTATGACCGTCTGTGGGACCGCTACAACCAGACTCTGGACCAGGCCGGCCAGATCCAGGTGCTGGCCCAGATGGAGAAGATCTTCACCGAGGAGATTCCCACTATTCCCATGTATTACCAGCCGACCATCACGCCCTACCGAACCGGCCTGATGGGTCCTCAGCTGCGCAGCGGAGGCAACTCCGACACGCTCTTCAAGATCTGGGAGTGGTACTGGGCCTCGTAAAGCTGCCTTTGATCCCCTCCCTCTCGGATGGGGGAGGGGGTGGCGCGTACCCCCGATCCTAACCTTCCCCCGCAAGGGGGGAAGGGACCAAAACGACCACAAGGAGATTGATGTTGAAGAACCCGCGGGTCGTGTCTTTGACCATGCTATCGGTGCTGGTGATCTCTGGGTGCGCCGGGCCTCGCGCGGCCGAAGGACCAGGCCAGGGACAGGCGGCCCCTGTAGTGTCGAACCGGCCGCTGGTGATCCAGACCCGCGGCGAGCCGATTACGCTGCCGATCCGAGCTTTCCGGACCGTGGGGGGAGGTTCGTATCCCCACCTGGTGTTCAACGCCACCTTTGACGATACCGATTTGCTCGGCAATCCCTTCCCCGTACTCGCCGAGGGGCTTCCCGATTTGAACACCGACAGTTGGAAAGTCTTCCCCGACGGAACCATGCAGACGACTTACCATCTCAAGCCGGGCTTGGTCTGGCACGACGGCACCTCACTCGATGCGGCCGACTTCGCGTTTGCCTGGCAGGTCTACGCCGATCCTCAGTCGGGAACCTCCTCGGTCGCTCCCCTCAACGAGATGCAAGAGGTCTCTGCGCCGGACGGGCGAACCGTAGTCATCCGCTGGCGCCACCCGTATCCGAGCGCGGCCCTTATCGCCACCCGCAATCAGAACGGCTTCAGCGCCCTACCCCGCCACATCCTGGAGCAATCCTACGCCTCAGGGAACTTCGAGGGCTTCGCCAACCATGCCTTCTGGACCGATGAGTTCATTGGCCTGGGGCCGTACAGGCTGGAGCACTGGGAGCGCGGACAGGAGATCGATGCGGTTGGGTTCGATCGTTTCGTGTTCGGACCGCCGAAAATCAACCGCTTGCGGATCCTGATTGCCAACGACTCCAACGCGGCCGTGGCTACCCTCCTCGCCGGCGATGCGGACCTCTCTCTCGACTACGTCCTGCAATATCCGGATGGAGCCGTGCTGCAGCAGCAATGGGGCACCGGCGGAACCGTGCTCTTCAACCCCACCCTGTACTGGCAGGCTCAGATTCAGATGCGTCCCGACCAGATGTCCACACCGTTGAATGCCGACGTCCGCTTTAGACGCGCTCTCGTCCACGCCATGGACAAGCACGGCCTCAATGAAGCCCTCATGGGCGGAACGGCCGTAGAGACTGACACGGCGATCTCGCCACGCGTGCCCTACTACGCATCCATCGAGCCGGTCATCAGCAAGTATCCGTTCGACCCTCGCCGCGCCCAGCAGATCCTGGAGGAAATCGGGCTCCGCAAAGGCTCCGATGGCTACTATCTGGGGCTGGACGGAAAACCTTTCTCGCTTGACTTACTCGCCCTCTCGAACCCTACCTGGGAAGCCGAGACGACCATCCTGGCGGAGGGGTACCGTAAGGTTGGCTTGAACGCAGGAGAGCGGGTCGTGCCGACCTCCCTATTTGGCGACGGCCAGCTGCGCGCCTCAATGGGCACGATGCATCTGACCGGCGGCAGCGGATTCGAGAAGGCCCTGGGCGTCTACACCACCTCGGGCATAAGCCGGCCAGAGACTCGCTGGCAGGGCTCTAACCGGGGCGCCTGGGCCAATCCTGATTACGATCGGCTCTGGGACCAGTACAACACCACCCTGGACGTTCCCTCCCAGATTCAGATCCTGGCCCAGATGGAGAAGATCGAGACCGCCGAGGTGCCCCAGATTGGCATGTACTACGAGCCACTGGTCACACCCTACCGAGCCGGCCTGATTGGCCCCCAACTGCGCGTGAATGGCAACTCGGATACCCTTTCCACCCTCTGGGAGTGGCACTGGAGCAGCTAACGACGCCCTCTCTAGGGGGGAGGATTTAGGGGGAGGGGGCATCCCGGGCCAGCCTGAGTCGCCGAATCAGCAAGGGAAGAGTCGGTCCCTGTACCAGCAGGCTGAGCAGCACTGTCCCGAATGCAACGGCGACCAAAGTTTCTCGTCCGACTAGCTCTTCGGGCAGCGCCAGCGCCATAGCTGCCGTCAGGGCCCCACGGAGGCCACCCCACACCAGGAGCAAGCCGGCTGCAGGCCCGATCCCAATTCGACGATGCGGCAGGACAACCAGGGCGGTTCCCACCACAATCCCCCGCGTTAGCAGGATTGCCGCCAATACAGCGAGTATCGGCCCGACATGCTCCACCAGGTTGCTTGCGTCCACCGTAAGCCCCAGTAACAGGAACACCACCGCATTGGCGGCAAACCCCAGATACTCCCAGAGATCATCGAGCAGCCGCCGCGTATTCGAAGACATGCCTACGGATCTGCCATAGCTGCCATGGACCAGCCCCGCCGTTACACACGCGAGCGCGCCCGACATGCCTAGAGATTGCGCCAGCAGATAGCTGCCATACGCGAGGGCTGTCGATAGGGTCATCTCCACCAGATGGTCGTCGACAAGCGCAGTCATTCTCGAAAAGAGCAACCCCAAGCCGACGCCGATTCCCACACCGCCGAGCACCGACTTAGCGAATAAGATCCCGATGGAAGCCGGATCCACCAGCCGGCCCAACGCGAGATCGAGGAAAACCGCGTACAGTGCGAGCGCCATGCCGTCGTTGGCTAGACTCTCGATTTCGGCCGTTGAGCTCAGCGCCGCCGGCAGATGGAGACGGCGAAAGATCGGCACTACGGCTACCGGATCCGTTGGGGCGACGATACTTCCGAAGAGCAATCCGACCGCGATGGGCATGCCGAGCAGCAGCGGCAGGACTGCCCCGGCACCCGCCGCGGTGACCGCCACTCCGAAGATCGTGATGATCAGAATGCCCGGCGCGATGCGGCCGGCCTGGTGCACGTCCTGCCGAAACGCGGCATCGAACAACAGAGGCGGCAG
>DASXTD010000725.1:0-8718 GCA_036505655.1 Chloroflexota bacterium | reverse complement strand
GCGGGCTGGGGGCGCGGGTCACCGAGCTTTCGGAAGCCCACGCCCACACGGGCTTCGAGACGCACGTGTTCTTCATTGGGGACCCTTCTTTCCCCGGGCACGAGTCCCTGGCCGGTGGCAAGCTACATCTGCATCGGTGGTGCCAATGGATTAGCGAGCATCATCCGGGCGGCGTGTACGATGGTGAGCCCGGGAAGCTGGCCGACTGGGAGCAGTCGCTCGTACCGTGGCTGGAATCGGAGCTGATCGCGACCCAGATTGAAGCGGACGTGCCAGTGGTAGTGCTGGCGGAGGAGTGGCAGACCGCGAACACGATGACGCAGCTGGCCGAGATGATCCGCCGCCGCGGCTGGCAAGGCAATGTCCACCTGTTCTGGAACGCTAATCACGTGTTTGGGTTCGAGCACATCGACTGGCCCAGTCTCCGCCGGGCCGCCACGATCACCACCGTGAGTCGCTTTATGAGGCAGGCTCTGGCTCAGCATGGCGTGCAGGAGGTACGAGTGGTGCCCAACGGCATCGCGGAAGCCTGGTTCTGGCCACTCAATGCGGCCGAGAGCAGGCAGATGGGCCGCCTCTTGCGCAATCGACTGAGCCTGGTCAAAGTTGCTCGTTGGGATCCGGACAAAGGGTGGGCGCAGGCAGTATCCGCGGTAGCGGAGCTCAAGAAGCGGGGGATGCAACCACTATTTCTGGCTCGGGGCGGCCACGAACCCTATCGACGCACGGTCATGGCGCGAATTCGCACCCACGGCCTTGACGTGGGAACGGCACGCTGGACCGGAAACAGGCCGTCGGAGCTGGTCGAAGCGATGGCGCCTGCTCTGAAGCACGACGTCGTGCTGCTCGACGGCTTTCTCTCGCTCGAACAACGACGGGTGCTCTTCCACGCCGCCGATTTCGTGCTCGCGAACAGCAGCATGGAGCCGTTCGGCCTGGTGGGACTGGAAACCATGGCGGTGGGAGGGGTGGCCTTCGTCGGCTCCACCGGAGAGGACTATGCGCACCCCGGCCACGATGCGCTGTCAGTAGAGACGTCAGATCCCCGAGAGATTGTCGAGAAGGTGATGGGCCTCAATCGGATGCCGGGTGACGGGCGCTTGCTTCGCCAGCGGGCGCGACGCTCGGCGCGGCACTACAGCTGGCCCGCGGTGCTGAAGGGTCGATTGCTGCCTCTTACCCATCCCCGGGTCCCCGAGCCCCCTTCAGACGGACGTGCAGCATAGAGGCGGGCTGGGTTTAATTTGCGACCGACGAGAGCGAGGACCCCCAATAGGGCCGAACCGCTGGGGTCAGACTTGTGTTGCGGGCCCAGTGCGCTTGCGAACTCCGCTCGCACGAGCGGCGGCCAGCGCATGGAGAGCGGCACGAACATCATCCATCGACTCGATGGTGTCGAGGTCATGGAGGGCCTTCCGCCTCCAGTTTGGAGTTTCGGGCGGGGATGCGGGCACGTTCTGCGGCTCCTGCTCCAGCCAGAGATCTTCTATGTTGACCAGCACCAGATCCGCGTTGCTGCGTCCCAGCCAGTTCAGGCAGGCCCGGTAGACCAGATCGAGCGGCAGATCGTCTCCGTCTAGCAGGCCTCGCTGGCGCAAGAAGGTGACCAGCTGCTGCCAGACCGGGTGCGACGAGGTTTTCCAGAACCCGGCGAATGTCGGCGTGTCGTGCGTGTTTATCGTGGCCACGGAGCCCGCCGGTGGGTCGTGCAGGCCGGCGGCTCCAGAAGCCATCAGCTCAAACTGAAGGACCCAGGTCCGAGCCAGGCCATGGCGAGCCATTGCCGATCGCACCTGGTGGGGCACTATACCCAGATCCTCGCCCACGATCATCGCCTGGTGCCGATGCGATTCGAGGGCCAGGATGGCGTAGTACTCCTCCCAAGGGTAGCGTACATAGACGCCATCGAGCTTGTCGGCGCCGTCGGGAATGCAATAGAGGCGGTGCAGGCCCATCACGTGATCGAGACGGAGCAGCCCAGCGACTTCGAGTTGGTGGCGCAGGCTGGCGATAAAGTAGGCATGGCCCTGAGATCGGGACTTCTGGGGACGGATGGGCGGGAATCCCCAACTCTGCCCGGAGGGAAAGCCCGAATCCGGGGGCGCGCCGACGGACAGCCCCTGAGCGAACAGCTCCTGGTCAGTCCAGACGTCGAATCCGTCGGGCCGAGCACCCAGTGGTAGGTCGAAGTAAAGCCTGATGCCATCAGCCCGGGTCGTTTCGGCTAGCGACTTGATCTGCTGATCGGCTTGCCATTGCACAAACAGGTGGTACCGGGTCAGCCGGTCATCGCAGTCATCAGCACGGAGATTGCCCCCTCGCAGACGTTCCGGCCAGGTCTGCCAGGGCGTCCCCAGGGAATCCCAGGCCGAGCGAAATCGAGCATATTGGGTCAGGGTGGGATTCGACTCCACAAAGCGCGCGAAGTCCTCCGACTGCCCGTCGGCGGCTAGAAACGCCTGGTACACAGCTTCGATTGCCGAGCGCTTGAGGTCCATGGCCGACGGGTAGTCGACCAGCCGATCGGTCTGAAGCCCGGCGATGCGACTGGCCATCTCCCGGGAGCGTGGAGCGGGCTGGTTCGAGGCCGGCTGGTCCACCTGGAGCATCTGGTCGACGTCCAGGTAGAACTCGTGCCAGAAGAGGCGGCTAATGGGCGAGTAGGGGCTGATGGTGCCGCTTACTACCTGCAAGGCCAGCAGCGGGAGTGTCCCTACCACCTGTCCGCCGAGGCCCCCAACCCATGAAGACAATCGCCCGAGATCCGCAAGGTCGCCGGCCCCCCAGGAGCGTTCCGAGGCCAGCGCATAGAGCGGGGCGAAGATTCCCCAGGCGCGATCCGGCGGATCGGGCCGCCAGGTCCGGTTGGGGGCGACCACAACCAACGTGGTCCCTTGAGTCGGGCCTGCCTTGAGGCGGAGCCGGTGGTAGCCGAGCGGGAGATCGGCGGGCAGGGTTAGTGCCTTGCGTTCATAGCGGGTAGCGCCGATCTGCTCTGCCTCGATTGTCTCTAGCCCACGAGTGTCGACGATCCAGCGGGTCTCTTCGCCGGTCTCGCGTTGCAAGGTGCACTCGACCCGCTCGGCGGTGTGTGGCAGGTGAATCTCCAGCCTGGAGGGCTGCGCATTCCAGCCCACCGCGATCGGCTCAGTCAGTTGGCTCCAGCGCTCAGCGCGCCGAGTCTGGAGCGCGGACGGAATGTCGTTGAAGGCATTGATGGGGGCGCCCAGCTCGCGGAGCACGGCCAGAACCACGTCTGGCTGGGCCGCATACGGCCGTTTTTCGAGCCCGTAGAAGGATCGCTGAACGCCATACTGGCGGGCGAGCGCCTGCAGCCCGAGGGGCCAGGCGTCAGGCACGCTCATGTGATTTGGTTTGGTCTTCGGTAACGGTCTGCGTCCCGGAGGATTGGGGGGCGACTCCCCCGAGCTATTTCTTATCTCCCCCTCCCCCGCAGGGGAGGGGGTAGGGGAGAGGGCTCTCTCAGGCAAGATAGGCGTTCTCGATGTACTGAAGGAGCATGCGTTGGGCATTGAAGAACGAGCCATTGAGGGCGATGCTGGCGCGCATGACTTTGGCGTATTCCATAGGACGTTCGTACAGCATGGGGAGAATGATGAACTCAAGCTTCTCGTAGAGCGAAGCCACTTCTTCTTCCGGTTGGCTCTCCGGGCCGGCTTCGTCGCCGATCGACCACCCCGTCACGCCCTCCACGTGCCCCTCGATCCACCAGCCGTCGAGGACGCTGAAGCTGGGGACGCCGTTGAGTGAGGCCTTCATGCCACTGGTTCCGGATGCCTCCATCGGCTTTAGGGGCGTGTTGAGCCACAAATCGACCCCCGACACCATAAGGCGTCCCAGCGCCATGTCGTACTCCTCCAGATAGATGACGGTGATGTTGTCTTTGAGGGCCTCGGCGGCCTGGAAGATACGACGGATGATGTCCTTACCACCCTCGTCGCTCGGGTGCGCTTTTCCCCCGTAAATCACCTGTATCGGTCCCACCCTGTTGACGATGCGCTCGAGGCGGTCCAGATCGGAAAACAAGAGGTCAGCTCGCTTGTAAGCGGTGGCCCGCCGCGCATATCCGAGGGTGAAGATGGTGGAAGACAGCGCCTGGCCGGTGCGTCGTTCGACCTCGGCTAGGAGGGCGCTTTTGGCCTCCAGGTGCGCCTCCAGGATCTCCTCCAGGGGGATATGAACCGCGTAGCGAAGATCGAAATTGTCCTGCCGCCACTTGGGGATCCGCTCATCGTACAGGCGCGCGAATGGTGGAGAGACCCAGGTCACAGCGTTCACGCCGTTCGAGATGGAGTCAATCGGGTAGTTGGGGAACATGGCGCTAGACACTTCTTCGTGGCGGAGCGAAACACCGTTAACATAATGCGAGAGAGTCAGCGCGACGAGGGTCATGTTCAACGACGAGTCTGGTTGACAGCCGGCCGAATTCAGAAGCGCGAGTCGGTCAGCACCGAGAATCTGCTCTGCCAGCTCGGCCGGAAATTGGTCCTGGCCCGCGGGAACCGGCGTGTGGGTGGTGAAGACGCACCGGCGCCGGACCCGATCAATCACGTCGGATGTGACGTCGTGATCTGAGAGGCCTTCGAGCTCGCGCTCGAGGAGCCCCAGTGTGAGCAATGCCGCATGACCTTCATTCATGTGGTAGACATGGACGCGCTCCAGACCGAGCGCGCGCAGCATCCCCAATCCCCCTAGGCCGAGGATCATTTCCTGGCGCAAGCGATAGCGCGCGTCGCCGCCGTAGAGTGCGTCGGTTAGGGTTTGGTCCTCGGGATCGTTTTCGGGCAGGAACGTGTCCAGGAAATAGGCCGGGACAACTGCGCCGGAGGCGCCGTGGACCAGGTAGCGCCACGCCTGGATTTGGACGGACCGGCCCTCCATTGCAACGGAGGCCCGGACGGGGAGCGGCTCCAGGTACGTCTCCGGCGACCACTCAGCAGGAGACTCAATCTGCTGGCCGGAATCATCCAGGTGTTGGTGGAAGTAGCCTTGGCGGTAAAGGAGCGAAACCCCTACCATCGGAAGGCGGAGGTCGGCAGCGGCGCGCAACGTGTCGCCAGCCAGAACCCCCAGGCCCCCGCTGTAGGTGGGCATAGCGGGTACCAGGCCGATCTCCATTGAGAAGTAAGCTATTTCGCTCGGCTCAGGCGCTTCCTCAGCCGCGATGTCCAAAAAACTTCCCCTGTCTACTTTGATGTGGGACTCCGTTATCTAACACCGGCTTCCTCATCTACTTCAACTTCGAGCGTCGCCCTCTCGACACGGCGCTACACTGTGAGCACGAAGAGGTAGAGGATATGGCAGCGAGTGGGAACGACGGCAGACCAGCCACGGCCGAGTCGCGGGAGTCTGAAGCGCGGCGACTGCAGACAAACCTCGACGACGAGAATGAAGGCATTGCTCTCTATCGAGTGCTGGCGGCAGCGGAGCCGGACCTGCAGCGGCGTCAGGTCTTCGAGCATCTGGCGACTATCGAGGGTCGCCACGCCGATACCTGGCGCCAACGGCTGCGAGACCTCGGAGTACCGCCAGTCGAGCGCAGTCTCAGCCTCAAGCTCCGCCTCATCAGTCTCTTAGCGCACCAGTTCGGCGTGCGCTCAGTGCTTCCGATCGTGCGAGCGATGGAGGCCAGCGCATACGCAACCTACATGGCGCAGGATCGAACCGCCCGCCGGATGGCGCCAGATGAGATGGAGCACCAGGTGACCATCGATCGCATGGAGCGGCCGACGCCCGCAACCAGTGCCGGTGAGGCGGTGCGAGAGAACTGGCATCGCACTGGTGGCGGCGGCGTGCTACGAGCGACGGTATTTGGCATCAATGATGGGCTGATCTCCAATGCGTCCCTCGTGATGGGCTTCGCCGGAGCTCAAGTTCCGCCCAACGTCGTGCTCCTGGCAGGCCTGGCCGGCCTGCTGGCAGGGGCATTTTCGATGGCGGTGGGCGAGTACGTTTCGATGCGGGCTCAGCGCGAGCTGTTCGAGCATCAGATCGCGATCGAGCAGCGAGAGCTGGCGGAGTCGCCCGCCGAGGAGGAGCACGAGCTGGCTGCGATCTATCGAGCCAAGGGGCTGCCCGAGGAGCAGGCGAGGTCGCTGGCGGGACGCCTCACGCGTGATCCCGAGGTGGCGTTGGACGTGCTCATCCGGGAAGAGCTGGGACTGGACCCGACTCAGCTGGGCTCCGCGTGGGGTGCTGCCTCAGGCTCGTTTGCGGCCTTCGCCGTGGGCGCATTAGTCCCAGTGTTACCCTTCCTGTTTGCCAAGGGCGCGACGGTTCTGCCCTTGATCGCTTTCAGCGCCGGGCTAAGCGGGCTCACCCTGTTCCTGGTAGGAGCGCTGTTGTCGCTCTTCACGGGCGCGAACCCGCTTTTTAGCGGACTCCGGCAGCTCGTACTGGGCGCGGCAGCAGCGGCCCTAACGTTCTTGCTCGGCTCACTCCTGGGCCGCTCGATCGGCCTCTGACTCTGGCCTAAGCGACGGCCTCGTAGGTTTTGACCGTGGCCTGCGCTCCTTTGAGCAGCTCGCGGGTGCGCATCTGGATATCGTGATGGGCCTCGCTGTCGCGGTAGGCGTCGATCTCAGTATCCGACTCCCAGGTCGATATCGAGATCATCTCGCCGGGTGCCTCGCGGCAGGCGAGCAGCTCCTCGGATAGGCAGCCTGGAGAGCTGATCATGAGGGGCGCGCAGTGCTCCTTCCACATCTGGTGGGCGGTTTCCCGCTCGCCTTCGGGGACCTGGACGTGAATCATGCGGACAATCATGGTTGTCACCTCCATCTTCAGCATACGCCCCGTTTGGGTACTCGGGAAGAGAGCATCAGCGTCATCCGCTCCTGTAATTGTCATCCTGAGCCCGCAGGCGAAGGATCTCCCGGTTGGGTATTGCTCCGGGTCAGTTGATATAGCCTGGGAGGTCCTTCGCGGCGGCTCAGGACGACAGAGTGCTACATGCCGTAGAAACGACGGGGATTGGTTACCAGCAGCTTCGTCAGCATCTGGTCGGACAGGTCCTCGCGAGCCTGGAGCTGACCAACTAGAGCCACATCAGCGGAAGGGTCGCCGCCTAGCAACCGATTAGTGAATGAGATCGGCTCCAGCGTCGGAATCTGGCCGAAGTGGTGGCCGTAATCGGAGCCAGTGATCAAGTTGTCTTCGCCCACGTATTCGGCCAGGTAGGGAATGTCCTCGTCGGATTCGCAGGCGACGTAAATCCGATAGTCGCGGAACAAGTCGGGACCGAGATGGGGCGCGTCGAGCTGGTGCTTTCGGCGCCAATCGCGCTCTATGTAGTGCAGGACGTAGGGGACCCAGGAAGCGCCGGTCTCGATGAAGCCAATGCGGAGATCCGGGAAGCGCTCCGGGATGCGATTGCCTACCAGATGCTGGAAACCGATCAGTGGCAGGAGGCGCACGCCAGGGAAGGAGCCGCCGATGCGATTGTCTAGCACCTCGGTGAGGGCGGGGCAGCCCGGACCGGTGTGGATGCACACCGGCATGTCGAGACGGCTGGCCTCTTCATAGAGGGGAAAGAAATAGGGTTCGGCGAGCGAGCGCTCGCCTTCGATTCCACGGGCCATGAAGCCGACCGCCCCGCGCTCTCGCGCCCAGTTAAGCTGCTCGATGCAGGCGGGAATGTCATGAAACGGCAGCACCGCAACCCAACGCAATCGGCCGTGGGCTTGCTCCCACGCGTCGGCCAGGAAGCGGTTGTAGGCGCGCGCCAGTGCCACGTCCAACTCGGCATCGAACGTGATATGGGCGATGAACAAGGTAGGGAAGACGATCTGCGTCGCCACGCCCATTTGGTCGGCATCGGCCAGTCGAGCCGGGATGTCAAGCAAGGCACGCGTCACCCAATTGTGGCCGGCGGCTTCTTCTGGGTCGATCGGTGGTGTCTGGAGGGCATGTCCGCCCTTACCATCAGGTTTCGGAATGAGCTCGCCGTCGATGAGCCACCGGATCCGGGTCTGGCCGGTCGCGGCATCTGCGCAAGCGACCGGGACGGGACTCCGGTGCGCCATCCCAGCCTCGATCAACCGCCAGATGGCCTCTGACTCGACTACATGCGTATCGGCATCGATAACGCCATCCATGGTCCGCCTCCTTAGGCGCTTGAATCCCCAACGTTGGGAACCAACTGAAAACGGTGGGCGCTGGGAATCTCCACTCTGCCTGCAGGTGCTACCTGCTAAAACGTTGGAGGGTCGTCGGCGGCTGGGGGTACGTCGAAGGCCTTGATGACCAAGCCGATCATTCCGTAGAGGCCCGTCAATGTGACGGCCTCCACGAGTTGCTGAGTTCCCAACTCGGCCTCGGCGCGAGCATACAGCTCGGCCGGCACTTCGTGGTTGCGTACGAGCCCTCGGGCTAATTCGACGAGCAAGCGCTGGCGAGAATTAAGAGGATCGAGTCCGGCACGAGCGCGAAGGGCCTCGATCACCGCATCACTCATCTTGAGCTGGTGCGCGCGAGCTTCATGACGAGCCCAGGCGTACTGTGCGCCCACTTCGCGGACCGCCGCGAGGATCACAAGCTCGCGATCTTCATCCGGCAACGCGGCGGGTCCGCTGAAGTAGGCCTGTACGGCGTTGATGCGGTCGGCGAGCTCGGGAACGTGCATGAGCACGGAATAGGGGCCCCGCATCTCAGGTGACCGCCCCATACGCACCCGATCCCAGATGGCTTGATCGGCGG
>DASXTD010000724.1:0-1558 GCA_036505655.1 Chloroflexota bacterium | reverse complement strand
GCCGAATGGCATCGCTGACCTCGAGGCCGCACGCGGCAAGGACCGCGCCGGACTGCGCTTTCAGTTCGTCATCGATACGAGCCCGGACCACACTGTTTTTCATGGCCACAATGTAGCTACATTTTTGAGTCGGGTCAAGGTGATCGACCGGTACGGCCGACTCGCCGCTCCTCATGTGGCACAATGCGCCGGGGAGCCGCGCAAATCGCCGATCTCCCCCTCAAAGCCCCGGTAGCTCAGTGGATAGAGCAGCCCCCTCCTAAGGGGCAGGTCGGACGTTCGATTCGTCTCTGGGGCGCCACCATTTTCATAGGGAAAACGTCCGATCAGTGCGGAATCGGTCAAGAGGGTGAGACCACGAAACTAGGCCTTCCTTCCTCTACGTACGCCTTACAAGGGGTCTCACGTGAGACAACGAAAGTCGGGTACCCCGGGTGATGCGCCGGCACGAAAGTCGCCATCAAGATCCCCCGAACGGTAGCCAAATGGGAACGGGGAGCCCGAAAGGCGCGTACCGGTGGCGCTCCGCTGGCGCTCCGCTGGGTGGGCGCGTGGACGATCAGGCAGGGCGGCCAGGCGGGAACGTAATCGGCTGGTGGAGCGCGCGTAAGCTCACCCTCCTCCTAGACAGCAAGAACTGGACTTTCAGAATTCGGAGGCTGACCACTCCGCCGAGCGGCTTTCACTGGCCGTTGGCGGGGCGTCATAGAGTCGGGTTGCGGGGCCCTGCAACCCAGGCTGTTTACGTGTGAAGTAAGCCTACCCTGGCATCCGCCCCGTCCGCCGATGCCCTGCTGGATGAAATCCGATTGGCCGCAAGCAGACATTGCCCGGACGACAACTCGCGACCCGTTGCTGTCGGTCGCATTATTGGAATGCGGACGTTCGCAGCTCTCGCCGAACGGTCAATTCCGGACGTTCGGCCTGTCCTGTCCGGCGGCGCGACTACGCTACCGAGCGTGGGGCTGGCCGTAGCGCGCATAGATTTGCGCACGGCGGGCCGGATCTACGTTGACACGCGCCAGATCACCCGCTACGTGCTTGAGGGCCAACAGTCGCCGGTCCATCACCTTGAACCAAAGCGGTGGCACGTAGGCCAGCGGATACATGCCGTTGTAGCCGCTGGGCAGCTGCGGCAACTCGTCGAAGTGGCGCAGCGACTGGTAACGTCGAGTGGCGTTGGCGTGGTGATCGGAATGGCGCTCCAGCTGGAACAGCACCAGGTTGGTGTAGACGTGATTGGCGTTCCATGAATGATACGGTTGTGGCGGCTCGTAGGTGCCATCGGCCCGCTTGGTGCGCAACAGGCCGTAGTGTTCGACGTAGTTGGCACTGGTGAGTTGCCACCAGGCCAGCACGTTATGAATCAGCAGGAAGGGCACCATCACCCACCCCAGCAGGACGAGCAGCGTGCCCTGCAGCAAGGCAGTGACGGCATAGGATTGCAGGATTTCGTTATGTGAGTGTGGTCAGCTGGTTTGATGTTCTGATCTTTACGCATGTTGATGGATGGGGACGGACGCGCGGCCCGAGGTTAGTCGAGCCGTGCGTGGGTGCG
>DASXTD010000723.1:0-3247 GCA_036505655.1 Chloroflexota bacterium | reverse complement strand
GCCTGAGGCGGACGGCGGCCGGCCTCTCCCAGAGGGAGAGGCGAACGGAGATCTCCCTCTCCCTCTGGGAGAGGGTAGGGGTGAGGGCGTATCCTCGAGCCCTGTCCAACGCATTCCTGGCTGGGGTGGTTACCCTGTCAGCTTGTGCCAGTCCCGACGGCAACCAGGCATCGACAAGCGGCCCTGCGGGCCAGCCACGCGCCAAGACGCACCTGGTGGCCGGCATCTTCTCGGACCCAGAGGGGTTCCAGCGGAACGTAACCAATCCTGGCGGTGGCGGCGCGGGCAAGGCCCCGGGGCTAACCGAAGCAGAATGGCTGCTGCACAACGGATTGACCTACCTGGATGAAGACAACCTCGTGAAGCCACGCCTGGCGGAGGCCGTGCCGAACACGGACAACGGCCTTTGGAAGACGTTCCCGGACGGCCGCATGGAAACCACCTGGACCCTGCGAAAAGACGTGACCTGGCAAGACGGGGCGCCATTCACGGCCGACGACGTGCTGTTTGGCGTGGAGCTGAACCAGGACAAGGAGCTAGGTATCGTCAGTCCGCCGATGCTTGCGATGGTCGAGCGGGTCCAGGCGCCAGATGCCCACACGGTGGTCGTGACCTGGAAGGGGCCATTTATCGAGGCCGACCAGCTGTTTGGAGTCGGTTTCACAGCGGGGGGAATGAACGCGATCCCCCGCCCCAAGCATCTCCTGGCGCAGCCGCTGGCCGACGATAAGCCGGGCTTCCTGGCGCTCCCCTACTGGCGAGAGGGCTACATCGGCACGGGCGCCTATCGCATGCAGGAGTGGGTCTCCGGCAACCACATGCTCATGGTCGCCAGCGACGGCTACTTCCTGGGGCGACCGAAAATCGATGAGATTGAGATCAGGCTGTTTTCGGACATCAACGGCGTCATCACCAGCCTGTTGGCGGGCAGCATCAACCTGTCTCTGGGGTCTGGCCTGAACATCTCGCAGTTCCTCACCATTCGGGATGGGAACCCGGACGTGAAGGTGGTTCTGGCCGATCAGTTGGGGACCGCGACGCCGATCTTCCCCCAGTTCATCGACCCGGATCCCAGCGTCATCGGCAACGTGCATTTTCGGCGGGCTTTGCTGATGGGCATCGATCGCCAGGAGCTGAATGACACGCTGAACTACGGGCTCGGCACGGTGGCGCACACCTGGCTGCAGACGGATCGTCCCGAGTACCGGGCTGTCGCCAATCAGGTCGTAGCGTACGATCACGATCCCCGGCGCGCGATTGAAATGATCCAGGGCCTAGGGTACAGGCGAGGTGCCGATGGTTTCTTCGTGGACAGCTCGGGCCAGCGTCTGTCCCCCCAACTGAGCTCCACCGAGCAAGCGCAGCAGCGGATGGCTATTTTCCCGATCGTTGACTACTGGAAGGCGATCGGGATCGATGCCCAGCCGTACATCATTCCCAACGCACAGGTTTCCGACCAGGAGCTGCGGGCCAAGTTCCCCGCCTTTCACCTGGTGGCGATTCCACTGGATCCGAGCTCGGGTTCAATGCAGGCGTTTCGGAGCGATTCCACGCCACTGCCGACCTCGGGCTACCGCGGCAGCAACCGATCGCGGTACATGGCACCCGACTTCGACGCCATGCTGGACCGCTACCTGACCACGATTCCGATTCGGGAGCGGCTATCGGCATTGAGCGACATCCTGCACCGACAGACCGACCAATTGACGATGATGACGCTGTTCTACCAGGGCTCGGCGATCATCATGGGGGACAGCCACGTCAAGGGTGTCACGGGCAAGACCGTTTGGAACGCGCATACCTGGGAGATGACCTAGACCCATCACCGGCAGCGAATGTTGAGAGGAGATGGATATGGCGTTGCAGCCTTTTCATGAGAAGACCGCGGTAACGGGCCTCGGATGGACCGAGTTTTCGCGCGGATCGGGGACAACGGGAGCAGTGCTGGTCGCGCGGGCGAGCCTGATGGCCATCGAGGACGCCGGGCTCAAAGTCGAGGACATCGATGGCATGGTCGGCTTGTTCTATCGGGATGCTAATGCCACCATCGCTCCGAGGGCGCTCGCGCACATGATCGGCCTCCCTGGCCTGAAGCTGGACTACTTCAATGATGGAGGCGGCGGATGGTGTGCGGCGGCCGTCACCTCCGCGGCCACGATGATCCACAGCGGGATCTGCAAAAACGTGCTGGTCTACGTGGGCCGCAATCGCTACAGCGAGGGACGGGCGCATCGGGCAGCCGACGCCTATGAGGCCCGCGGGCCGTCGCAGTTCGGGGCCCCGTATGGCTCCAATCACGCGGCGGTAGGGTTCGGGTCGATCGCGGTCGCCAACATGCCTCGCTATGGCCTGACCAGCCTGGACTTCGCGCACCTGGCAGTGAGTCAGCGCAACAACGCCATGGTCAACAAGAAGGCGATGATGCGCAAGCCGATCACCATCGAGGACCATCAGAACTCGCGCCTGATCATCTGGCCCTATCGATTACTGGATTGTTGTCAGGAGACCGACGGTGCTGTGGCGCTGGTCGTGTCGTCCGCCGAGCAGGCACGCGACCTGAAGCACAATCCCGTGTACGTCATGAGCGGCGCCGCGGGAGGGCCGGACGAAGTCCCCGCGACGGCGGCAACTCTCTTTGAGGGCGCCGGTGTCACTCAAAAGGACGTCGACATCGTCGAGAGCTACGACGACTTCACGTTCCAATGTCTCAAGCAGGTGACCGATTTCGGGTTTGCCCCGATGGGCCAGGCGGGCGATTGGGTCCGTGAGGGGCACATCACCATTGATGGTGATGTTCCGGTGAACACCCACGGCGGTTTGCTATCGGAAGCGCACATCATCGGTCTGAATCACGTCATCGAGGCGGTCCAGCAGCTACGCACAGAAGGGGTGGTGGATGATCTCTGCGAAGGTCCCCATACGTACGACCGCGCCAAGTGTCGGCAGGTCCGTGATCCGAACATCGCCTTCGTGTGCGGAGTCCAGGGCGGCAGCGCGGTGCTGCTGAGGAAAGGGTAACCATGGCGGTCGAATACGCGAAGCCACTCCCGGTCCCAGATCCGGAGACGCAGCCGTTCTGGGACGCTTGTCATGAGCACGAGCTGCGGGCGCCACGCTGCACGAGCTGCGGCAAGTTCCGCTGGCCACCGGGACCGCTCTGCCCGCACTGCCGGTCCTGGGATTTCGAATGGGCCAAGCTGGCTGGGACCGGTGAGGTGTACTCGTACGTCGTGGTCCACTATTCGGC
>DASXTD010000722.1:0-6350 GCA_036505655.1 Chloroflexota bacterium | reverse complement strand
CCGTCGCCCACCACGACCGGACCGGCAAGGTCACCATCTGGGCCAGCATCAAGGCGCCCTTCCGCGCCCGCACCGTTATCGCCAATGCGCTCGGCTTCCCCGTCTCGCGCGTCCGCATGATTGCGCCGCCCATCGGAGGCGACTTCGGGGGCAAAGGCGGCGGCTTTGTCGAGCCCATTGCCGCATTGCTAGCGCTCAAATCGGGCCATCGGCCGGTGAGGCTGATGCTATCCCGAACCGAAGAGTTCCAGGCCGTGCACTGCCGCCCCGCCTTCGTGGTGCGGCTCAAGATGGCGGCGCGGCCCGATGGCACGGTGATCGCCGTCGAAGGCGAGCAGCTCTCCAACGTCGGCGCGGTCGATGACTACATCCCGGGGCGTGGGGGAGCGGGCGGACATGCTGCCGCGGCCGCCATCGCCGCTGCTTACCGCATTACCAACATGCGGTTCGCGACGACTGCCGTTCTCACTAATACCTCACCGGCGGGAGCTGTGCGCGCGCCGGCCGGGCCGCACAACGCACTCGCCATGGAATCTCACATGGACCGCCTGGCCCGCGAGCTCCACATGGACCCGCTGGAGCTGCGCCTCAAGAACATCCTGCGCAACGGCGACAAGGTTCCATCCGGAGCCATCCTGCGCAACTCGGGCCTGGTCGAGTGCATCGAGCGGACCCAGGCCTGGGTCGCGCGCCATAGCGAGAACGGCAAGAATCAGGGGCTCGGGGTGGCGCTGGGCACCTGGGCGTACGGGCCAAAAGCTGGCACCTCCGAGAGTGCCGTGACCGTGAAGATCGACGTGGACGGGAGCGTGGTAGTGCTCACTGGCGCCGCCGATCAGGGTGGCGGGCAGTGGAGCCTGGTCGCGCAGATCGCCAGCCAGGTGCTCGGCGTGCCCATGGACCAGGTGACCGTGGTGGCAGCCGACACCGAATCAACGCCGATTGAAGGCGGAATCGGCGGAAGCAACGCCACCTATCGAGTCGGCAACTCCGTCCGCCAGGCTGCCGAGGACGCGCGCGACAAGCTTTTGCTCTTCGCATCGGAGCGCCTCAAGGTCGATCCCGAAGAGCTGCAGATCCAGGACGGAGAGCTCGTCGTGAGATCGGATCCGAGCCAGCACCTGTCCGTCGCGGAGGCCGCGCACGCCGCGACCACCTCGGCCGCCGGCGCGATCATCGGGACCAGCGCGCCGGTGCGCGAGCGCGAGGTACAGCTCCACGGCAAGGAGCAGACGGAAATCGTTGATGCTCCCAGCACGTCCTGCGTGGCGGCCCAGGTCGAGGTCGACCCGGAAACCGGCGCGGTGAAGGTCCTGCGCTACTTCAGCGCCCAGGACGTGGGACGGGCAATCAATCCGCTCGCGTGTCTCGGGCTGCTCGAAGGTGGCGTGGTGTTTGGCCTGGGCTACGCGCTCACCGAGGAGATTCGCACCGAAAGCGGTACTCCCACCAACGCGAATCTGTGGGAATATTTACTGACCACGGCGCCTCACGTCCCCGAGCTGGACATCGAATTGGTGGAGGTGCCCTCCACCTACGGCCCCTTCGGAGCCAAAGGAGTGGGAGAAACGCCCTGCGTTCCCGTGGCGGCAGCAATCGCCAACGCCATCGAGGATGCAGTCGGTGCGCGTGTCACCGAGGCCCCCTTCACCCCCGAGCGCGTCCTGGCGGCCATCGCCGCGAAAGGCTAGGCGCGCTCGGCGATGTGTTGGGCCAGGTACTGCGCGTCCTCGTCCACGCCGTGGATGAAGGACGACTTGAACTTGTACAGCCAACGCAACCCGAGGAAATAGAGACCCGGGGCCGGCGTAATGCCGCGAAGGTGGCGCGGTTCGCCATCCGCCTCGAAGATGTCCGCCTCGATCCAGTCGAACTTGTAGCGAAATCCGGTCGCCCAGATTACTGAGCTGATCCCGGCCGCGCGCAGATCGAGATCACTTAACGGCTCCAGCAATTCCTCAGGGTCCGGCCAGGGCTTGGCTGGCGGCTCCGGCGGGGCGTCTACACCTTCTCGCTCGATGAAGGCATCAATCATCGTCCGAGCCCGGACCGCGCGCTCGTCGGCCTCGCGTACGTTCTGGGGCAGGTCAGGAGCTACGGCCAGCTTGTAGTCGTCGACCGCCCTTGCCCGCCCCAGGATGGTCACCCCCTCGGCGGCGAGCTTGCGGAGATTGAGGTCGTGTCCACCCTTGGCCCCAGTGATTGCGCCCCGCGACTCAAACTTGGCATTCGGAAAATCCTCCAGCTTGCGTTCCCACTGACCAAGCTGGCCCATCCACCAGCCATGATCCCTGCCCCGATAACGTCGGACTCGTGGATCATGGCGGCCAAGCGAGAAATAGACTCGGCGCTGGCCATCCAACAGGTCTTCCACGATTTGAAAACCGGAAGCTCCGGAGCCGACGACCAACACGGCCCCCGGAGGAAGCTGGCCAGGATTCCTATAGGCGTTCGAATGGACCTGGAAGATGCCGGCCGGCAGGTCCCGGTTCCAAGACGGTGTCGAAGTGTCCCCAAACGGTCCGGTTGCCACAACGACGTTCTGAGCCCGGAAGTCGCCCGCGGTAGTTTCGGCCAGCCAACCCGGTGCACCATTACCATTGGCTCGTCGAAGGCGACGGACGTTCACGTCCGTGCGGACAGGCGGGTCGAACCCCGCGGCAAACCCGAGAATCCAGGCAGTCACTTCGTCCCGGGTCATGAATCCTTCCGAGTCGGGGCCAGCGTATGGATAGTTGGGGAGACTCACCGACCAGTTTTGGCTGAGCAAGCAGAGCGAGTCCCAGCGCTCGCTCTGCCACCGCTCGGCGATGCGCCCCCGCTCGAGGATGAGGTGCTGGCGGCCGGTTTGGCCCAGCCAATAGCTCATCGCCAGGCCGGCTTGGCCGCCCCCGATGATCAGGTTTTCAACTTCCTCGGTCATGCATCTTCGCTCGTTGTTGCCCGCGGGCTGTGTCTGGCGGATTGTTGCGGCTGGTCTCGATGAGTGCAAGAATGCCGCAAGTCCGAAAGGAGGCGGCCGTGCCGAGGTTGAACCACTTCTCAATCATCGCCGAGGAGCCCGAGAAACTGGCCCAGTTCTACTCTAAATGGTTTGGATTCGAGGAGCTGACCAGGGACGATGCAGCGATCTACATCACCGACGGCTACTTCAGCGTCGGTCTACTGGAAAGTGGGTCCAAGCAGGCCGAAGGCGACGGGCCCGGCCTCCACCACATCGGATTTCAGATCGAGAGCATCGACGATATCGAGACGCGGCTACGCGCATTCGACTCGTCCATGCGGATTGAGGACCGGCACCAGGGGGGCTTCGCCGAGTACCAGCTGCGCGACCCCGAGGGACTGACACTGGAGCTATCAGAAGAAGGCTGGGGGGCGAAGGGCGAACGGCGCGTGCCGGGCATCCGCCACGTCGCCACTTGCAACCCCAAGGATCCCTGGCGCTCGTTCGCGTTCTATAGCCAGGTGTTTGGACTCAAGGACGCAAGGCTCACGGAAGAAGAGCGCCCCGTCCACATGGGGATGTGGGAGCGGGCCGGGGACACTCAGGTAGTGGAAGGCGTCGAGGTCGGCGGGGCCGTCCAACGGATGCGATGGGACCCCGCCACGAAGTCCATCCAGGATGTCGTCGCGATCCAGGAACCACGCGCCGTCGGCGGTGTGCCCTTCGCCTGCGACGGATTCGTCAACGTGGCGCTGCTGCAGACGAGCGACTGGATTCGGCCCAACCTGAACCATTTCGGGATGCTCGTGCGAAACTCCTACGATCTGCTGCACGCGATCAATGAGGCGAATCCGAATGGGATGCGGCTGGACCAGCGTCCGCAGGACCGCCCGTTCGCCGAGTATCGAGTGTGGGACCCGGAAGGGAACGCGATCGACCTGTCTGAGAAAAAGGGATTCAAGGTAGACGTGGGCAAGATCGAGCGGATCGAGGACTAGGCCGCAACTAGTGAGTCGGTTCAGTGCGAGATTCACGTCGGGCCGTTGAAAGATTCATCGAAGAACCTGCGGATCGCGGCAGTGCCTCGGTGGACAGTGGACTGGCCATTAGCGCTGAACGGCTCGATGTACTCGCCATCCTCAGCGAAAAGGCGAGACCATCTCCTCAAGCGACCCAGCCTGCATATGTTTGAAGTAGTCTTCTACAAGCTGGCGATCTGTGGCTGAGATGACAGCAAACATTATGTCGCCTCCTGATTTTGTCTTGTGAGGTTCGGTGAGCATGGTGGACTATGAGCCGGCCCTGGACGCAGCCACACGGCAACGGGTTCGGCGCCTCATCGGTGCCGTACCGAGCCTCCGCGAAGTCCAGCTTAAAGGCCAATAGCCCGTCCGGCAATCCATCTTTGGATGGACATACGAGGCGCCAGGCGCGGGTATAGTAGCGTCAACTGTCGCCCAGGAGGCAGGGACGGATGCTGACCCAAGAAGAGAATGACCTCGTCACCCAGACCGGCGCGGGCACGCCGTGCGGGCGGTTCCTGCGCAGCTTCTGGCAGCCGGCCGCTCTGAGCCAAGAGCTTCCCTCGGGCGGGCCGCCCATCCCGCTCCGCTTATTTGGCGAGGACCTGGTGATGTTCCGCGATGAGCAGGATCGGATCGGGCTCCTCGATCTGCACTGCTCCCACCGGGGGACTGATCTCAGCTACGGCCGCATTGAGGATGGCGGGCTTCGCTGCGTGTATCACGGCTGGGTCTACAACGTCGATGGGCACTGTCTGGAGACGCCGGCCGAACCCCCGGGCAGCAACCTGCACCTCGTCGTCCGCCATCCCGCCTATCTGTGCCGGGAGGCTGGCGGCGTGATCTTTGCGTACATGGGTGAGGGCGAGCCGCCCTTGCTCCCCAACTACGAGGCGCTGTCCGCCGCACCCGATCACCGGTTCGCCATCAAGCACTTCCTGGAATGCAACTGGCTGCAGGGACTGGAAGGCAGCCAGGATGCGACCCACACCCGCTTCCTACACGGAATGCTCGACCGGCCGTACGGCGTCGATCACCAGCCCCAGGAAGACGAGAGTGACGGCAATGGCGTGAGCTACAAGTACTCGCCGCTCGGCGAGTACGCGGGTCCGGAGCGGGTGGAGGAAAACGACTTCAGTGTGTGGGTCTTCCGCCATGGCCACGGTGGGCCCGAGTACACCTTCCCCAGCCTGTGCCTGACTGGGAGTCCCTCGCAGGGACCCGGCAACGGCTACATGATCTACTGGCGGGTGCCGATCGACGATACGCACCACTGGCAGTTCGCGGTCACTTTCCGCCGCGAGGGGGTCATGTCGGAGGGCTACAAGCAGACCCGCGGCATCATGACCCCCGACTATCACTTCATCCGGAACCAGCGGAACCGCTACCTGCAGGATCGCGAGGAGCAGCGAACCAAGACCTTCACCGGCATCGGGTACGACTACCCGCCCCAGGACTCGATGGCCAACGAGACCCAGGGCGCGATTCAGGATCGCACTCGCGAGACCCTCGGCACAGGGGATATGGCGATCGCCGCCTGGCGCCGCATGCTGCTACGAGCCGTTCGAACGATCGAGGCCGGAGGCGATCCCCCTGGGCAGATTCGCGACCCCAGAGTGAACGCGGTGGACCCGCTGTTCCTCAAGCGCAATGAGCCTCCCACGGAGATCGAGCTCGATGCCATCCTCGAAGAGACGGGCGGGCGCTGGGTCAATTCGCATTGGCGGACGCCCATCCTGGTTTAGATCCTGAGCAGGGATCAGAAAAGAAAAGACGCGGCGGGGGACAGGCCCCCGCGTTACCCGGAAAGGCTGTTTGCACGCATGACAGGCGGTGACCCACTTCGCGTCGCGGTCATTGGCGTCGGCCGACGGGGCAAGGAGCACCTCGAAACGCTGGCCGCGATGCCTGACCGGTACGAGTTGGTTGCCGTCTGCGATCCGTCGGAAGGGGCAACGCGATCTGCCGCACCGGGCGTGAACGGCTACTCGAGCACCGATGACCTGTTTGCGCGAGAAAAGCTCGATGCCATCGTCATTGCGACGCCACCCGATACCCATCACCTGATCGTCCGCCAGGCCGCCGAGCGGGGCATCGCTATGCTTATCGAGACGCCGCTCGCGCTCACCCGCAAGATGATGGACGTGATTTGCCAGACCGTAGCTCGCAGCGGAGTCAAGGCCGAAGTCGGCGAGAACATGTGGCGACGGCCGTCAGACCGTCTGGCCCGCAAAGCCATAGAAGCCGGCCTGATTGGTCGCGTGCTGCGTGTGTCCAGTTACTACGACGACGCCGCGGACAACTGCCCCTACCACACGGTGAGTCGGATGCGCTTCCTGGTCGATGCCGACGTAACCGAGGTGCAAGCGCACGCGCAGCTGTCC
>DASXTD010000721.1:0-3346 GCA_036505655.1 Chloroflexota bacterium | reverse complement strand
GACCAATACAGGCTGATTTGCAAGCCTGAAAACTACGAGTTGGTATCTCCAGCGGGCAAGGGAAGGTTTTCTGGTGCTGCCGGGAAGCCTGGTCCGAAGCTCTATGTGGTCAGTCATGACGGCTGGCCCATTTACGTTGGCGTAACCAGGCGTCGGATGTCCGAGCGGCTTAGCGTTGGCTGGCGTGCCAACGGAGCTCATGGTTATCACGGTTACGAGTGGCGAACGCGGGTTAATGAAGTTGGTCTGGACATCTGGGCTTTGGCAGACGAATCGCTCGTGGACCCTCAACGGTATCTCGAGACCATCGAAGCAGAGTTGGTGCACTTGATAAGGCGGTCGGGACAGTGGCCAAAGTACCAGACCGAGATTCACTTTCACGAGTCATCAGATGAACATCGTGACATCGCACAGTCCATTCTCGCTGGCTATCACGGACCAGCCGTCTAACAACCGGCTTAAGCTGCCGGCGCGCGGGAGGCCCGTGGCGGCTTGGAGGCAGAGCACGCGCGCCGCAGCTCAGCCGGAGCGTTAGCTGCCTTCGCAATGTGATCGACACCGACCGTGATGGTGATCTCGGAGGTCTCATGAATAAACTGGCGCCAACGCTTCTGATCGCCTCCGTTGTCCTTTTTGCAGGTCTCAGTCTAGCGGCTTGGCCCGTGGCGGCAACGTCGGAGCCAACGATCGACCCGTCCGTGCTTGGAAGCGCCGTACTAGCGCCCTCCGACCTATTCGCAGCGTTTCTCGTGGCCTACGATGCTCAACGGGCCTCATGGCAGGCACGAGGCGTGCAACTATCGCCAAGAGAACTGATTGCGCGCCACTATGCCATCCATATTGCTCGCGACGGTGATCGACGGGTGGCTGTAATGTTTGCGCCAAAGTCTCCGTTTGTATCTGGCGGGGGCGTGACCTATTTTGTCGACACAGAGGCTCTTAAGGTCGTGGGCAAGAAAATCGAACGCTAGCACCGGTCCGCAGGCAGCTAACAACCGTATCTGGACTCCTCCCGTCAAGGCCGGGTGAGCGGGTGCGGTGAGGCGCGGGGTTCCGACTGCAGTCGTATCTTCGGCCTCAAGAAAGAGGAGCGCTCGGCACTCCGGGCCATGATGGAATGCGCACGCGAGGAGCCAATCGGTTTGCACGGCCTTTGAAGGCCAGGGTTGTTATCGGCTATCCCTCGCGTCGGTCAGAACCGATGGACCATCACCGCGTGAAGCTCACGGCAGTCGTGGGTGGAGAATTCATCACAGTTCCCTCCAGGTTCAGGCAGCCATCTCCCGGAAGTCGACGTCGTGCTTCCAGACAGCCCAGACGATGCGAGCGAGCTTGTTGGCGAGGGCGACGGCCGCTTTGTTGTGGCCGCGGAGATTCTGGAGATGCAGAGCCCAGGCGCGCAGACGGTCGGGCGTGCGACGCTTGCGGGCGGCCCAGAGGACGGCGCGCGCGCCGTGAATGAGGAGCATGCGGAGATAGACGTCGCCGCGCTTGCTGATGGAGCCGAGGCGGCGGACCAGACCGCTGGAGCGCTCGCGCGGCGTCAACCCCAGGTAGCTGGCGAAGTGCCGGCCGGAGGGGAATCGCTGCACGTCCCCGACGAAGGCGACGAAGGCGGTGGCGGTGATGAGACCGACGCCGGGGATGGAGCGCAGGCGGGCGACGGCCGGGGTCTGGTCGGCGAGCGCCTGGAGCTGGTCCTCGACGATACGGATGCGGACCTCGAGGTCACGGATCTCGGTGCAGGCCGCGTCGAGGGCCGGACGCAGAGCGTCGGGCAGGCCGGAGTCAGCGTCGGCGAGCAGGTGCGAGGTCCTGGCGAGGACATGCTGAGCCCCGACGGGGATGGTGCAGCCGAACTCACGCAGCAGGCCGCGGACGGTATTGAGGCGTGCGGTGCGTGCGGCGAGCCAGGTGGAGCGCAGGCGGTGCAGGGCGGTCAGGGCCTGCTGGGCGACGGACTTCACGGGCACGGGGTGGATGTCCTCGTTGCGGAAGGCTTCCAGCAGGCCGCGCGTATCGGTGCGGTCCGTCTTGTTGCGAAACACGTAGGGCCGGGTGGCATGGGGCGGGAGCAGGACCACACGGTGACCGAGGGCCTGGAGCCGGCGGCCCCAGTAGTGGGTCGAACCGCAGGCCTCGAGAAGAATGGTGGCCGGCGGCTGGTCGGCACAGAACTTCATGAAGGCGGCCCGGGTGAGCCGGCGCTGCTGGCTGATTTGGCCGGGCTGTGCGGACACCGCCACCTCGAGAACTTCTTTCGCCACATCGACGGCGATGGTGGTAGATTTCATAGAGGACTCCTCCTTCTCTGAGCGTTCAGCGACGCAAGGCGACTCTGGCACGTCCCGATGCCACGCGAGTCGCGGGAGGAGTCCATTACATCAGCTGAAGCAGACGG
Organism: Chloroflexota bacterium; assembly: GCA_036505655.1. Taxonomy (GTDB): domain Bacteria; phylum Chloroflexota; class UBA6077; order UBA6077; family SHYK01; genus DASXTD01. The sequence goes on along the minus strand of DASXTD010000721.1, from coordinate 945 downwards.
CGCGCGGGAGGTCGGTGGCGGAATCGAGGTTGCGCACGCGCGCCGCAGCTTAGCCGGAGCGTTCGGCGACTTAAGTGTGAGCGACGATGGGAATTGGCGTCAGAGCTTTCATTGTCGATGGTGGCACCGTCACGCCTGTTCCGTGGCGCCGCTTCGAGCGGTTGCTCTGTGGCAACCCTCGCGAGGTGATGCGCGAGCATGCGGGTCAACGTGTTCGGTGTGCGCTCTTGTACGTCGAGCTGGTGAACCGGCGTCCGGTTGGGATCCGACACGCCGATTACTTGGTAGTCACGTTCGGGCCGGACGGGCGCGTAGACCAGAGTGAATGGCGGCGTGGCGGTGCGCTCGCAGTGCAGTCCACGGCACGTTTGTTCGGGGCGGTGTCGGAGCCTGTTGTTGAGTTCGGGCCATATCTCGCGTCGCGTGAGTACAACAGAGAGTTCAAGTGGGTACCGACCGAGCAAGAAGTCGACTCCCTGGTGGGCGCGGTGTTGAAGTGATGATCTCCTTGGGGACGAGTCGCCGAACAACCCGCTGCACCTGACGGCGGGCGTCAAGTGCGGGGTCAAGTCAGGAGTGTCGTGCGCCCGCCGCAGGTGAGCGGGAGCGTTCGGCGGCCATCAGGCGAGGGGTACTTAGGGCGAGACACAGATGCGTGAAAGTGTCGCAGCCGATTCCTCTTGGACCTTGGGGCAAGCACGGAGCAACTGGGACCGGCGAGATTTGAGAGGAGGCGCGGTATGAAGATGATCGAGGTGCACTACTGTCCAGTGTGACCCGTCAAAGCAGGGATTGCTGCCCGGGTGGCGGCGCAACTGGAAGGACCAGACACGCGAGTTCAGAGGGTTCGTGGCAGGCTTGGGGAACTCCGAATCACGGTAGACGGCCAAGAGGTGTACAAAGGCAACAGGTTCTTGTATCCGCGCCCGAGGACCGTGCTTGCTG
>DASXTD010000720.1:0-9551 GCA_036505655.1 Chloroflexota bacterium | reverse complement strand
CACGTTGAACGTGGCAAACGGGCGCCCGGCGGCGGTGTAGCGGAGCTCGGGATCGCCTCCCAGGTTGCCAATAATTTGTGCTTTGCAGAGCCCGGCCATCGCTTCCCTCCTCCACCGTCGCTAATCGAGTTGATCTATCGGGTTGTCTCTGGACGGAGTATGGAACATACGTTCCTGTCTGTCAATCCACCCGAACCAAAAGGTGGCGGAGAACGTGCTCGTTCCGCTGGAGGGTGTGGTCAAGCTCGTATGCGCTCGCCGGGGCAAGCGAGAAGCGCGCCAGATGGTAAATCGCCTCGCGCAGATGTTGGATCGGGTACGCCAGACGGCGCCGTCCCCACGGCTCGAACGTCTGGATCTCGCCGTCGTTGGAGGTGATGTGCGTGCGCACCCGCTCGATAATCTCTTGCGCGGTGTCTTCAGGAAGGTCTACCGCCAGCATGAGCATCAGCTCATATGGGCGCGTCGCGGTTTCAGTCTTTGCCATTACGGAGCCGAGTATAGCATAGGAAAGCCTGTCTACTCGTTCGCGATGAGGTCACTTAGTCCCTAACCGGACACTGCCGAATCTGCGCGAATCGTGGCGAGCAACGCCTCATGAATCAGTCCATTACTGGCGACGATCTGCTTGGAATGGACGGGCCCGCCGTCGAAGTCAGAGAGCCTGCCGCCTGCCTCCGATACGAGCAAGCCGCCCGCTGCCACGTCCCAGGGCCCCAGAGATACCTCCCAGAAGCCGTCGAAACGACCGTGGGCGATGTAGGCTAGGTCAAGCGCTGCCGACCCATCGCGTCGGACCGCCTGCGCACTCAAGACGAAGCGTCCGAATAGGGCGAGCCCGGCCCGCGCTTCCTGTCGATCGTACGGGAACCCGGTGACCAGCAGGCTGCGGACTAGATCGCTTGTGGCAGATACCCGGATGGGCTGGCCATTGAGAAATGCGCCTCGGCCCTTGACGGCGGTGAACAGCTCATCGAGCACCGGCTGGTAGATGACGCCGACTTCTGGAGAGCCGTTCATTTCCAGCGCGATGGAGACGCAAAAGACCGGGTAGCCATGGGCATAGTTCGTGGTCCCATCGAGCGGATCGACGAGCCACCGTCGGGCTGGATCGTCGCCGCCGGTGGTTCCCTCTTCGGCCAGGATTTGATCGTTGGGGAACCGCGCTCGCAATCGGGCGACGATTTCGGCCTCTGAGGCCTCATCAACCTCCGTGACGAGGTTCACCTCGCCCTTGTGGCGGATGCTCTGCACCTTCCCAAGGTGGGCGCGCAACAGCACCCCGGCCGCGCGCGCGGCATCGATGGCCGCCTCGAGGGCCACGTTCTGTTCGTCTGCTTCTATCATCTCGTGCCCTTTTAACCTTGGTTGACCGCGCTTCGTAGAGGCGACGCATGCGTCGCCCGTGGGTCAGACATGCCTGACCTACGGAGGGCGGACCGATCAAATCGCTCCAGACGCGCCTAAGCTTCGCCAATTGTAGAATCGGCCCTGCCGACTAGGAGGTCCTGCTGTGCAAAAAGCGCGTCCCGTTCCTCGGCCATTTTCCTTTCATTGGGGCAGTGGCCTTGTTACCGAGGAAGCCACCGCACTAGGCGAATATCACGAGCCGGCCATCCAACTGCTGGAGTATGCGGAAGGGGAGGCAGCCGGCAGCATCAGCGTTCGCTTCTGCTATTACAGCCACGATGGCCGATTTCAGCGCAGCCCGCTGCTCCTGGACGAATCAGACATCGCGGGCTTGCGTGAGTCGCTCCAATCAGCCCCGAAGCTCAAGTCGCTCCTGCAGAAGATGCTCGAAGACTGAAAGAGAGGTTCTCATGAGCGGTCTGGATCAGCCCTTGCTCATCGCAACGGTGGGGTACCACGTCGGGCACCAGCGATCGATTCGGGTTGCCGAGGAGCTGGACTACTTCAAAGAAGAGGGGCTGACCGACTACGTCTACGACTATCGGGGACTCATTCCGGGACCCCTGGAATCCGAGGGTCTGTGGCTGGCGATGCAGGAGCACGGCGTCGATGTCGCGGCCGGCGCCACAGTTGAGGCGGTGATCGCCCAGCGCGCGCGGGGCGCGGACTTGTTCGTGGTAGGTGGCTGGCGCTATCTCACCAAGCCCAAGATCGTGAGTGCCAAGCACATCAGCAAGGTCGCGGACTTACGGGGCAAAAAGATCGGCCTGCGCGAGCTGGGCACGCTGACCGACCGTCTGATTAGCTTCAAACTCCTTCAGGCCGGAGTCGATCCCAGAAACGAGGTCCAGTGGGTCCAGCACCCCGCCTTCGCTTATTCGATGACCTCCGAGCATGCGGACATGCTCCGTACCGGCCAGGTCGATGCCATTCAGACCTCTGGCAAGTACCTCGATGAGCTGTTGCGGGAGGGTTACCCACTCCTCATCGATGGCGATGCGCCGGAGCGGCGCGGGCGACCCGGGCGAGTCATAGTGGCGACGCGGCAAGTCGTCGAGCAGCGTGAAGCCGAGCTGAGCGCTTTCTTGAGAGGCAATGTGCGGGCGCATTGGGTGTGGAGTGATCCCGATCAGTTCGAGTACGTTTTTGGGGCTGAAACGCGCATGCGAGGGAACTACACCCACAACGAGGACGAGCGGCGCGTGCGGGTGGTCAAGAAGGCGCCTGAGCCTGCCGATAGCCTCATGCCACTGGACGGGAAAGCAGACGCCAGGGGAATGCAGGCCGCGATCGAGGAAATGCTAACCCTGGGTGAGATAGCAGAGCGTCTCGATGCAGCGGAATTTGTCCGCGGCGACTTCATGGAGCGGGCGTTCGCGGAGCTCTGCCTACGTCCGTCGCTCAAGGACGCTGTGGCGAAGATCCTGCCGTACGTCAGCTCCGGCGGGCGCTAGCGCCACTCCCATTCGTGGATGTTCCAGGAGTAGACGAGACCGCGGGTGAAGGTGCCGGTGCCGGTCGATGAGCGTGATGGCCCTTGCAGGGCCGCGATGTGCATGGTTGACGTCACCGAAAAGTAGGTGAAGTACGTGGGGATGTTCTCGCTGATCAGACGCTGTAACTGCACGAACTGGCGAGTGCGCTCGTCCCGATCGAGGGTGGACAGGAAAGCCGCGTAGAAGCGGTCGTACTCGGGGTTGGACCAGCCCGACCGGTTCTCCCCGACCCACCGATTGTCGGAGGTGCCGATCTCTGGCGTAATCCAGTTCCGCTCGATGCGACCGCCGCCCCGGGCCGAGATTCCGGGAAATGTGTGCCGTTGCTCTCCCGGGCCGACTTGCGACGAGGGCAGTACGGAGGGCCGCACCTCGATTCCGGCTTTTCGCCAGCCATCCGTCATGATCAGCTCAGCGCGCTCGAACTCGGGTCCAGTCCCCTGCGTGATGTGCGGGAATGAGAAACGCTGACCGTCCGCGTCCGCGAACAGCCCATCTCGATCTCTGGTAAATCCCGCCTCGGTCATCAGCTGTTCAGCTCGACGAAGATCGTACGGGTAGTGTGTCACCCCCCGGTCCACGTCAGAGAAGAACAGCTCAGTGGGCGGCACCATCGTATCGGTCATCGAGCCCTGCCCCTCGAAGACGCCGTCGTTGATGCCGGGACGATCGAGGGAATGAGCAATGGCTCTGCGCACGCGCACGTCGAGGAGGCCGGGACCGGCAACGTACTCTGGCCGCAGTTGGACCCATTCGCTTTGGGCCCCACCCAGGTCGAAGCTCACGCTGCCGTTACCGGCGGGGACCCAGTCGCGCTGGAGAAGCTGACCCTGCTCGAAGCGCAGTCCCGCCAGGTCGACGCTGCCCGCCAGCATGTTGTTCAGCGCCACAGTGTCGTCGGGGATGATGCGTAGGATGACGTGGTCGATCTTCGGCCGTCCGAGCACATATCCATCGAAGGCGACCCCTTCCATAAACGAGCCCGGCTCCCACTGAACCAGCCGGTACGGCCCAGTGCCGACGAAGAGCTGTCGCCAGTAGCCCAGGCTGAGAAATGCTTCTGGGCCCGTCTGCGGGAGACTCGCAAGTGCCGGGTCCAGGATGTGGCGTGGGAGGGGATCGAGATCTTCGGCCTGGATGGCGTTGGCGTCTGGGTAGGGCGCGCTCCAGCGGATGACCAGCGTGCGCGAATCCGGAGCTAGCACCTCTTCCATGAGGTCCTGCGGGCTGCGAGTGAAGTCGGCTAGTGTGGGGTTCTTGTAGACCTGCCAGGCGAACACGAAGTCGTCCGCTTCGAGGGGTTGGCCGTCGTGCCAGGTGAGCCCAGGACGCAGCCTGTAGATGGTCTCCATGCGCCCATCTGGGAAGACCCGCCAGGACTCCGTGTTGAGCTGCGGTGCTTCCGCTAGGTACGGGCGGCCCGATCCGCTGGTGTCGGAGCGAGTTAGGGCCGCGCTGAACAGCCATTTGTCGGCCTGGATACCGGATTGATAGACCTTCGGGATGACATAGCGCATCTCGTACCGAGTGGCGATCGTGAGCAGCCGGCTCTGAGACACGTTGGTCGTCGAGGGCTGAGTCGCGTCGCCGCCTCTGCTGGCTGCTGGTGCGCAGGCTGCTAGGAGGATGATGGTAAGGAGGGGAACGAGGGTGCTGCCGCGGGGAATCCCCCTCTCCCCAACCCTCCCCCGCGAGGGGGGAGGGAGTGACAACGCCATTTATTTCTGGGTGCAGCCGGGGTGGTGGAGCATGAGGCAGGGCACGCCTTTCCTGGCTAGCTCCGCTTCGAACTCCTGGTGAAAGCGCGGGTCTTCCTCGTCGAGCGCAATCTGGTCGCCGCCCTCGCGCAGGCTCGTGTATTCGTATTGCCGGCCGCCGGGCTTGGGCTTGTCGGTGCCCCAACCCATCCGCAGCCAGTCCCAGCCTTCCGGGCCGGTGTTGAAATGGGCGTGCCAATAACCCTCAGGTGGTACGAACACGGTACCGGGACCCCAGTCGACCCGCATCGGTTCCTCGCCCTCCGGCCAAAGGTAGGAATAGCCGTGCCCGCCCAGCGTGAGGACGTGGATACCCGGGCCATGCCGATGCGCGGCCGTGTGCACGCCTGGCTGCGAGCCGAACGAGTAGCCGCAGCGAACCGTCGAGTTCACGAACGAGAGTCGGCCGCCGTAGCCGCCCACGCCCTCGTCTCCATCCCCGCCGGCTCGACCACCGACACCGCCGCGCTGGTTGGTGATGCCCGCGCGGGCTCGATCCCGAATCGCGTCGACTGTCTCAATAGCCGGCTTGAGCTTCAACAAGTCCGCGATGAAGTTTGTCGCTATTCGAGTGCCGTCGAAGCGATCGTGGGTCTCCTTGAAGTAGCCTTCTTCTCCGTCGAAGCGGTCGTCGAAGATGTACGGGTTGTCGAACACAAAATTGAGGTTCTGGAAGGTGTCAATGACGCGGGGCGCGGCCGTCATGGCGAAGTAGCGCGCGGGCTCGCTCCCGGACAGGTTGTGGAACTGATGCCACGCGTTGGGAGGCAAGGCGAAGTAGCTGTTGGCTCCCCATTCGAACGTCTGCTTTTCCTTGCCGTCCAGCCAGACCGTGCAGGCGCCCTGACCCTTCAGCACGTAGATCAGCTCGTCGTAGATGTGGCGGATCGGCGTGGAGGACTTCTTGGGTGCTAGCTCGTATATGTACGAGTCGTTGAAGCCGCCGGTGCCTTCCAGGTTGATGAAAACGCCCGACCCCCCGCGCGCCTCCCACGGAGTCAACTCGACGTCATAGACGTTCTTGACGAAGAACCCCGTAATGGTGGGCAGGCCCTGGGAGTCCTTCCAGCGCTCGTAGGGCGAGCGATAGGCCTGAGCCTCCCGGTTGGACTTGTGGATCTGCTCGTCGGTTGCCTGCTTGATCTGCTCGAGAGTCGCGCTTTGCATTCCTTGCTCTCCGATCCATTTGGTCCCCTCCCCCCGTTGCGGGGGAGGGTTAGGGTGGGGGGTCAGCTACCCGGCAATGCTGCGTACCCAGCGGCCGCCGGTCTCGGTGAGGACCGCCTCCAGGTCGTCGTCAGAGGGCGGCGCGTTCTGCTTAAGAAAGATGGGGTCGATGGCGTTGACGCGAGCATCCCGGATTACGCCGGGCGGATCCTGGCCTTTTTGGACCGCCTGAATCGCCCTCATCAGCATCTTGCGGCCGGCGACAACCGACATGTCCTCCACTCCGAGGAGCTCCTTGGTTCGATCCTGAATGGGACCCTGGGTTTCGTTAGCTACTGAGTCCTGGACGACAAAAACAGGGCCCATGCCGGTAAAGGTACTGGTACGCTGCTCATCGCGATCCTGCAAGTAGCGGTTGGTCTGGTTGCGGATGAAGTGATAGTCGGGAGTCATGAGCTTCCAGCTACGCGCGTACCGATGCTCCTCCGGAATCGGCGATGAGCGGCGGAAGGCCAGCGCGAACAGCCAGTGATGCGTGTCATCAATAGGCGTGCGCCAGTACAGCTGATAGCCATCGCCGCCTGCCTGGGGACCACCGCCGGTGAGGGCGAGGCTGGGCATGATGAGGTCGGGGCCGCCGGTCCCATCGTTGGAGTACGCCCACACGCCGAAGTCATTCTCCTCTACGCGCGCCGGCCCAAAGTAGGGGCCTTCGCGCGGTGGCTCTCGGAAGCTGGCTTCTTCGCCTCGGCCCAAGGCCTTGGGATGCTCCTCGAGCGCCTTGCCGCCGGATTCCGTACGCAGAAAACGGTGGAGGAAACGGACGTGCACGGCGTCCATATTGCCTTCCAGGGCCTGGAGGTAGTTGCACTCCTGGAAGTACTTCGTCGCGAAGCGATTCGGCTCCGCTGCGGAGAGGACCTCATAGTTGGGCAAGAGAGGCGGCTCGGCGCTACCCATGTACGTGAAGATCACGCCGCCCTTTTCGATGCACGGATAGGCCGTGTGGTGAACGTAATCGCGGAGGCGACTGCCGGCCGGCTCGCCCGGGGTCTCGAGGCACTTGCCATGGATGTCGTACAGGAAGCCATGGTAGATGCAGCGGAGTCCCCCGTCCTCGATGCGACCGTAGCTGAGGTCGGTGCCCCGGTGGGAGCAGTGCATGCCGATGAGACCCACCTCGCCGCGCTCATCGCGGAACATGACGAGGTCTTCGCCGAACAGCCGCAAAGGAATCGGTTGGCCCCCCGAGGGCAGCTCCTCAGTGAGCGCGGCGGGCTGCCAGAACCTGCGCAGCATGGTGCCGCATGGCGTCCCCGGGCCGACCTGGGTCAAGAGATCGTTTTCTTCCTGGCTCAGCATCCCGACCTCGCCTCCTCGTGCCGGCTCGTGGGCCATATCGTATCTCACCAGGCCCATCAGAATCCGCTGGCTATAATCGCGCCACGCCAGAGGGAGGGTGATTCAAAAATGGAGCAAGTGGGCATCGTGGGGACCGGCGCCATGGGGAGCGCGCTTTTGCATCGACTTCGGGTGGCCGAGGTGCCAGCTACCACTTACGACCTCGACCCGGCCGCCGTCCTGGCTGCTCGCGCGGAGGGAGCGGCCATCGCTGGCTCAGCGGCGGACGTCGCGCGCGCTTCGACGGTTATCGATGTCGTGGTGCGAACCGATGATGAGATCCTGGAGGCCGTCCTCGGTGAAGGCGGGGTCCTGGAAGGGGCCGCGCCGGGCTCGCTGGTTCTCCTCCACAGCACGTCGCTCCCGCAGACCACGAAGCGTGTGGCGGAGGCCGCCGGCGCCCGCGGCGTCCACGTGATCGACGCCTGCATGCTGGGTGTGCCAGAGGTCGTTCGAGCCGGGAAACTCCGCTTCGTCGTGGGTGGACCCAAGGAGCTGTTCGAGCGAGCCCAGCCGCACCTCCAACACATGGCTCAAACGGTACTCCACGTCGGCGACCTGGGGGCGGGGAATGTCGTTAAGCTGGCGCACAACCTGCTGATGGGGGCCGAGACCCTCGTCCTGCACGAGACGCTGCTCATCGGCGAAGCGGGTGGGATTCCCTATCCTAAGCTGTTGGGCATCCTGGGTGAACTTGCTGGCGAGAGCGACACGCGTTTTCAGAACTGGCAGCGCACGTTCGATCCTTCGGGGACCGACCCCACGCCGCACGCGGGCCACAACACGATCCCCAAGGACGTGCCGCTGGCGGGCGAGGTCGCGCGTCTCTACGGCGTGCCCGCACCTATCATTCGGGAGCTAGCCGCCTCGGCGCTCCGGGTGTCGGGCTTGAGCCCCAGCCGCCGAGATTAGCTCGATCCGTACCATCCCAGCGAGGAGGGGTGCATGCTAACGCAGGAAGAAAACGATCGCCTCTCGCTTGTCGGACCGGGCACGCCGATGGGGACACTACTCCGGCGGTACTGGCATCCCATCGCTGGGGTCGCAGAGTTTGCGGCCGAGCCCGTTCAGCCGGTTAAGCTGCTCGGCGAGGATCTGACACTGTTTCGGACCTCCCGCGGAGACTACGGACTGGTTGCGCAGCGGTGCGCCCACCGGGCGCTCTCGCTCGCCTACGGCATCCCCCAGGAGAACGGCCTGAGGTGCGCCTACCATGGCTGGACCTACGATACGAAAGGGCAGGTCATCGACATGCCATTCGAGCCGGCCTGCCTTCCTCTTGCGATCACCGCGTATCAGGTCCAGGAGTTGTGCGGAGCGATCTGGGCTTATCTTGGGCCCGAGCCGGCGCCGCTCCTTCCTCGCTGGGACCTGCTTGTCCAGGAGAACGTCAGGAAGGACATCCGGACAGACGTGCTTCCCTGCAACTGGCTCCAATGTGTGGACAATACGTTGGACCCGGTTCACTTCGAGCATCTGCATGGGACGTACGGCAACTACATGATGAAGCGGCTGGGCAGAGGGCGGATGATGAACCCTGCCCGAACCGTGCGCATCGACTTCGATATCTACAAGTACGGCATGTACAAGCGCCGCCTAGTCGAGGGCGAGCCAGAGGACTCTCCGGACTGGATTCTCGGGCACCCCATCATCTTCCCCCACATCCTGGTCGTGCCCCGGGCGCGCGGGGAAAGCTCGCTCGTCTACCGCGTGCCCATGGACGATACCCACACGCTGAGCTTCATCATCACGGCCAGCGACCTGAAGCCGGGCGAATCAACCGACGACGACATTCCTGTCGTCCACGACCCGCTCGAATACGACGCCCTGGGGCGTGTGGTGGCCACCCACATCCCACGCCAGGACGAGCTAGCCTTCATCGGCCAGGGCCCTATCGCCGACCGGACTGCCGAGCACCTAGGCACCTCCGACTCGGGCCTGGTGACCTTTCGGCGCATGATTTTTGAAAACCTCGAGCGAGTGGAGCGGGGCGAGGATCCCATTGCAGTGATCCGCGACCCAGCGGAAAACCTTCCGTTCATCTCGCTGGCTCGAGGCACCCAACGGGCAGGCTTTCACGAAGGCGTGCCTGCGGATGAGTGGGGTGGGATCGATGCCCTCCGGGTATCAGGAATGAGCGAGCGGTCCTAGTATCCGGGCCGGTGCGCGCCCCTCAGATGGCGCTGCTAGAATGGCCCCGTCCCAGTTGTGCTGGGGGATAGCCGTGCCTGAGGGTCTAGGGGGGGAAGCCCCCGAAGCATTTTTCTCCCCCTCCCACGGGGGGAGGGGGTCGGGGGGAGGGGGTTTCAAATAATGAGCG
>DASXTD010000719.1:0-8800 GCA_036505655.1 Chloroflexota bacterium | reverse complement strand
GCGCCAGGTGGCGAATTCCGTCCTCATCAAGCTCAATCAGATCGGCACGCTGACCGAGACCATTGAAGCGGTGGAGATCGCAAGAGCGGCAGGCTGGACTGCGATGGTCTCGCACCGATCCGGCGAGACGACCGATTCGTTTATCGCGGACCTCGTGGTCGCGCTGGGCACCGGCCAGATCAAAGCTGGCGCTCCCGCGCGGGGCGAGCGAGTGGCCAAGTACAACCGGCTACTGGAGATCGAGCACGAATTGGGGAGCGCCGCGCACTATGCCGGCCGTGCAGCCTTAGGTAGGTAGTCCATCCCCGGCCATTGAATAAACGGCATTAGCAGCAGCGATTCCGGCTGCCTGTTCAGAGCCAAATCCTTGACGGGCGAGCAATGTCTCCAGGGCGCTCAGCAGGAACAAGATATTCTGCTGGTTAGCCGAATATCCCATGACGCCGATGCGCCACATCTTGCCGCTGAACTCGCCCAGGCCGCCGCTGATCTCGATTCCGTAGTCCTCCAACAGCGCGCCGCGCAGTTGGGTGTCATTCACACCGGAGGGCACGCGCACGGAGACTACGGTCGGGAGTAGATTGCTGCGCTCCGCGAACAGTTCGAGCTCCATGGCATCTAGGCCCGCGACCAGCGCCCGATGGTGGAGCGCATGGCGCGCCCAACGAGCTTCATTTCCCTCTTCCGCTACCAGCCTCAGGGCCTCGTGAAGCGCGTATACCAGTGGAACCGGCGCCGTGTGGTGATAGACGCGCTCTTCCGCAAACCAGTAGCGATCGTGCTCGTTGAGGTCGAAGTACCAGTCGCGTACCGACCCATTGCGGTTGCGGACATACTCCATGGCTCCGGGACTCACCGTAATGGGAGCAACGCCGGGTGGAGCCGATAGACACTTCTGACTGGCCGCATAGCAGATGGCACTGTTCCAGGCATCGGGGAGCACCGGGACCCCGCCCAGAGTTGCCACCGCATCGACGATGAGGAACGAGTCAAACTCCTGAGCGATGCGGCCGATCTCCTCGATGGGCTGGAGAACCCCGGTAGACGTCTCCCCGTGCACCGTGCAGATAACGCGCGGTTTCGTTTGCTGCACCGCACGCCGCACATCCTCGGGGTCAATTGCCCGTCCCCAGGGCGCGGTAACCGTCACCACCTTAGCGCCATGCCGGCGGGCAATCTCTTGCATGCGTGCGCTAAACATGCCGTTCACGCACACAACCGCCGTGTCGCCGTCCTGGAGCAAATTCGCCAGTGAGGCTTCCATACCCGCGCCGCCCGTCCCCGGCAACGACATCGAGGTCGCATTCTGGGTAGAGAACACCGAGCGCAGCAGTTGCGCGGTCTCGTCCATGACCACTTTGAGGAAAAATGGGTCTTTGTGTCCGGTGATCGGCGCGATAAGTGCTTGTAAGACTGCGGGAGGAAGGTTGGTGGGACCAGGAGCCATCAAGATCCGCTGCGGAGGCGACAAGGGTAGGATCGTCTGGCCGTTTACAAGGGTCAAATAACCACACTCACTGGTCTGATGGGGAAGATAGCGCATTCTACCGTCGTTAGGGCTCGCTGACAACATAGCGAAGCGCATGCCGTTAAATTGTCCTTGCCGATTTCGGCCGGGATGGGGCAGAATGACTAGCTTTTGGTACCTCGCCCGATCCGGGCAGTTTTTACCCCACGCCTAAGACCTTGGCACATCGAGCACTCGATCTCAGCGCTTCGACGAGGGATAAAGGCGAATGGACCCACAGGTACTTGGACCCCAGCAATGGGCCCTGGTAAACCAGGCTATGGGGACCCTCGTACTCTTCGTTATCCTCCTCATCAACACCGCCGTATCCTTCCTCATCGCACACGCGGTGCTCCCCTCTATGGTCTACACCGAGGATGTGCCGTCGGATTTCTCGCGCTTCCGACGCCTCCTGTACCCGATCAGCTTTGTGTCGTTGTTGGCTGCCGCCTTTGCCTTTTCGAAGGCGATCTCGATAGCAATTGACTTGATGCAGCAGAACTACCCGCGGTTCGCGATCTAGATGGAGGGGAGCGCCTCGGGATTCATCATCCGAGTACCAGCACAAGAGTTGGCCGTCAAATGGGGATAAACCTTCCCCGCCTCTTCTACATCGCGCTTGTACCGGTATCTCTCGCCACCGTCATCGTCATCATCACGCTGTTGGCGCCTCGCCTGCTTGCCAATCCGCTTCGCAAGCCACCGGCAGAACCGATTGCGTTCGACCACAGCGTCCACGCTGGCACGCTGGGCATCAATTGCCTGTTCTGTCATCGAACCGCACCGGTGGCTGGCACGGCTGGTCTACCGGACGTGCAGCAGTGCATGTTCTGCCACCAGGTCGTATCCCAGTCCTCCATCGGTGCGCCCGGCTTCGGCTTAAGCGCCTTCGAGGCTCAGGCCGAGATGGACAAGCTGCGTACCTCCTGGAAGGAGCAGCGACCCATCAACTGGGAGCGAGTCCATCGCTTACCTGACCATGTGCGCTTCCTCCACGACGCACACGTCAGCGCCCTCGCTCGCCTCCAGAACGTCGAACCCGCCGCCACCTGCGCGAATTGCCACGGTGACGTGAAAAACATGGGCCAGGTGACCCAGGTGAGACTGCTCAACATGGGGGACTGCCTGAGCTGCCATCGCCAGAACAACGCTCCCACCGAGTGTGTCGTCTGCCATAAGCGGACCAAGCTTTCCAAGACGCCAGCCCGCGGCCGAAAGGTAAAGGGAACGGCTGGCAGGGGCCGAGAGGCTCGCCCCACCCAGTGGATCATCCGTCACCCGGGATTTTCGTCTGATGGGGTGATTCTGTGAGCTCAGATGAACGCCAATATATGAACTTGACTGCTAACGCCGACACAGCCTCCGTCACCGGTGGGGTCACCCGTCGCCAGTTCCTACAGACGATGGCAGCGACCACTGCCGGTGCCGCTGCGTTTACCGGCTGCCGCCCACCCCAAGAACGGCTGATGATCGAGAGCCGGGTCACGCTGGCGGAAGACATCACCACCGGATATGAAAACTGGTTCGCCACCACCTGCCAGCAGTGTGGGGCCGGCTGCGGGACGATCGTCCGCTCCATCGAGGGACGGGCCAAGAAAATCGAGGGCAACCCCGACCATCCGCTCAACCAGGGCAAGCTTTGCGCCCGCGGCCAGGCCTCCGTTCAGGCGCAGTACCATCCCGACCGCATCCAGGGCCCGCTCAAGCGCTCGGGTGATCGCGGCTCGGGCAAGTTCGAATCGGTTACCTGGGACGAAGCCCTCGATACACTCGTCGGCCAGCTGCGGTCCGTCCGCCAGCGCGGTCGCGCCAGCGACGTAGCTTTCGTGACCGGACCTCTGCGGGCCCATCGCGCCATGCTGGTGGATCAGTTCACCAAGAGCTACGGCGCTCAGTGGCTCACCTGGAACACGTTTGGCGATGCCCCCCTCCGCGAAGCCACCCGGCGCGTGTTCGGGCAAGCCGCCCTTCCCTACTTTGACATTCGCAACGCTCGCTACCTGCTCTCGTTCGGCGCCGACTTCCTGGGCCCCTGGATCTCACAGGTACGCCACAACCTGGATTACGGCATCTTCCGCCAGGGCGACTACCGCCCGGGCGCCAACTTCCGGCCGCGCCAGAAGAGCACGCCAAGGGGCTATCTGGTGCAGGTCGATTCGCGCTTCTCGGCTACGGCTGCCAACGCCGACGAGTGGCTGTGGGTACCGCCAGGGACCGAAGGCCTGGTAGCGCTGGGGGTGGCTAACGTGCTGGCCGCGCAAAACGCGGGCGCAGCCCCATCCGGCGCGTTTGATGCGTACACACCGGATCGAGTCGCGGGCGACATTAAGACGGCCGCGGGCAACACACCGACGGCAGTCAACGCGGACAAGATTCGGCAACTGGCCGGTTACTTCGGGTCCAAGCGGCCCGGGCTCGCCATTGGCGGCGGGAGCGTGGGTGCGCACACTAACGGAACCGACGCCCTCACCGCCGTCCTGGGTCTCAATGTGCTGGCCGGGAACGTCGGGCAGCCCGGTGGCGTGCTCCTCAATCCGCCCTCCGCGATCGACGGTCTGCCAGCTTCTTCAACGCCCACATCCCTTTCCGACTGGCAGGGGTTCGCCAACCGCCTTCGCTCTGGTAACACGCAGCTAGTCCTGTTGAAAGATGCTGACCTCGTTCATGGCGCACCCGCGGCGCTCGGTCTCACCGATGCACTGCAGAAGGCACCGTTCATCATCAGCTTCTCGAGCTTCATGGACGACACCACGGCGATGGCCGATCTCATCCTCCCCTCGCACCTGCCACTGGAGGACTGGGGAGACGACATCCCGGAGCCCGCGCCGGGCGCGCAGATCGTCACGGTGCAGCAGCCGGTGGTGCGCCCCGAACACGATACGCGCGGATTTGGGGATCTGCTGCTCGTGGCGGCGGCCGAGCTGGGTGGTCCGGTCAAAGATGCACTCAACTGGCCCAGTTTCAAAGACATGCTGCGCGACGGCGCGCGATCTCTTCAGAATCTGAAGCGGGGTAGCGTCAACGATAGCGACTTCGAGCGGTTCTGGCTGCGCTTTCTGCAGCAGGGCGGCTGGTGGGACGATTCTTCCATCAGCAGGCCTACATTCAGTGGCGGAGCGGCCGGACCTGCCCTGCAGCAAGCCGTCTCCAGCTTCCGCCCAGCCGATTTCGGCGGGGCATTGAACAAGGACGAGAAATATCTGGTCCTGTTTCCGCACAACACCTTGGGCCTGGGCGAAAACGCTCACCTGCCCTGGATGCAAGCGACTCCCGATCCAGTGACCAGCGCGGTTTGGCGGACCTGGGCTGAGCTCAACCCGAAAGTCGCCGCCGAGCTGGGCGTCATGGAGGGAGACATCATCTCCGTTGCGTCGTCGCAGGGCAAAATCGAAGTTCCGGTCTTTGTGAATCCGGCCACCGCGCCCGATGTCGTAGCAGTCCCATTGGGACAAGGGCATCGCCAATACGGGCAATGGGCCCAGAATCGAGGCAAAAATCCCCTCGATCTTCTGGCAGTGCGTGCTGACGGAGCGACTGGCGCCCTCGCCTACGCATCTACCCGCGTTCGCATCTCGAAGACAGGCAACCCACGTATCCAGCTCGCGAAATACGAGGGCCAGGTTCAGCCGTTCCAGATCGAGGGCGAAGAAGTGGCAAAGGTGACTCGCCAGGCATAAAGCTCGTCGGCAGGGCCGACTAGTTTGAGGGGAGGCGTAAGGCAGTACCCGAAGCGCCTCCAGGCTCAGCCTGGGAAGGAGACTGGTTTGGCAGACGAACAACAAATCGGAAATGAAGCCCGACACAAGTGGGGCATGGTGGTAGACACTGACCGCTGCACCGGGTGCCAGGCTTGTGTGGTAGCGTGCCAGGCCGAGAACAACATCCCGATCAATGAAGAACGTCACTTCATCAGACACCGGGCCATGGAATGGATCCGAGTCGAGCGCTACTGGGAAGGCGAGTTCCCCAACGTGAAGGCTCGCTACCTGCCTGTCCTCTGTCAGCATTGCGAGAATGCTCCCTGCGAGCCCGTCTGCCCCGTCTATGCCATTCAGCACAGCTCGGAAGGCCTCAACGTCCAGACCTACAACCGCTGCGTGGGCACCCGCTATTGCGGCAATAACTGCCCCTACAACGTCCGCATGTTCAACTGGGAGCCGCCCCAGTGGCCTGACTCTCTGCATTCACAGCTCAACTCAGACGTGACGGTCCGTACCCAGGGCTTGATCGAGAAGTGCTCCTTCTGCGTCCAGCGCATCAATCGCGCCAAGCGAGATGAGGTCAAGAATGGCAAAGCCATGTCCGACGGCGACCTCCAACCCGCATGTGCGCAGGCCTGCCCCACCAATGCCCTCATTTTTGGCGACTGGAAGGACCCCAAGAGCCGGGTGAATCAACTGGCGCCAGACGCCCGTGACGAGAAGCGCTCCGCCGACAGCCGTACTTATCGACTCATTGAGCATTTTGGCACCGAGCCCTCTATTGCCTACCTGATGCGGGTGGATCCCAACGCTCCGGTTCCAAAGGAGCACGCCACGGCCTCGGTTCAGTTCGATCGTATGCTGCCAGTCATCTCAGGGTAAGGACGAGCAAACCAAATGGCCCACGAACACGTGAACGGCGCCCTGACCTCGGCTGGCCTCACCCGCGATCTACGCGAGCGAGCCGCGGAGGTCGGTGGTACCTACTGGGCCGCCTTGCTGGTGTTTGGATTGCTGGCCATCGGAGGTCTCTACGCGCTGTTTTCCTTATTGACAGCAAATCCGAAGCCGCCGCTCCCCGCCTGGGGATATCCCGCGGCGACCGTGGCCTTCATCCTGTCCACCTTCCAGGGTGCGCCGCTCATGGCCTTCGCTACCCGATTAGCCAAGGGTTACTGGGCCCTGCCGTTGCGGCGCGCCTCGGAAATGGGCGCTCTGGCGGGCGTGGTCAACGCACCGCTCTTCATCCTGCTGCTAAACCAGCTCCCTACCCAGGTCAACCGCACCAGCATCTGGTACGCGGACAATGGCCTCGCGGGAAAGGCGCTCGGATTCTTTCCGGCGCTTCCCGGCTGGCCCATTCCAGCTCCGTATTTCTGGGATGCGTTTTTGATGCTGCTGCTCACCTTCGATGGCCTGGCATTGCTCTGGCTCTCCGGCCGAGTGGACTCTGCGGCCAGAAGTGGCGGCTCGAGCAGCGGGCCTGGGTCAGGCTGGTGGGGCACCGGCAAGCAGTGGAACGTTCTGAGCGGCGGCGTGGTGGTCCTGGGCGCCTTCTATTTGATGACTCTCGTGTTCGTCCACGTGTTCGTCGTGAGTGATCTGGCCATCAGCCTGGTTCCGGGCTGGCGCAGCGCCATCTTCCCTCCCTACCACGCCGTATCCGGCCTGCAGGCCGGCGCGGCAACGGTGGTCCTCACGGCCGGACTGTTGCGCCAGTTCGGCGGGCTCCGACGATACATCGGCATGGATGCGTTCTGGGGTGCCGCCAAGCTCATGCTCGGCACATCCTTGCTCTTCTTCTACTTCACCTGGTCCGAGCTGATTACGAACTGGTACGGCCGTACCCCCGACGAGCTATTCTTGCTCGCTTTGAACATGTTCGGGCCATACATGCCGTTATTCATCATCTCCTTCTGCTGCAACTTCGTGCTGCCACTCGGCCTGCTGATTTGGAACCCCATCCGAGTCAGCGTGCGAGGACCAATTGTCGTGGCGGCCATCATTTTCTTCGGCAATATGGTGGATCGATTCCGGATCTACGTGTCGTCATGGTCGGTCGCGGCCACCCCGGTAGGCCAGCACCTCGCGGTGGAACAGGTTCCGCCGTTCCAGGCTCCCAGCCTGTTCGATGCGCTGATTTTTTTTGGAGCCCTGGGCGCCGTCGGAGTGCTTTATCTGGTTGGCTTCAAACTGCTGCCGGCCCTTTCCATGTGGGAATACAAGACTGGAGTACTGCTGACCATCGAACAGGCATATGCCAACACAGAGGTGAGAGTAATTGCCAAGCCTCGCTAGCGCAGAGAAGCATTAATGCAAGAACGCTATGACCTGCCCGCCCCCAAGGTCAATGACGACCTGCTGCGGTTCGCCTTGCATACGCCGCTGTGGTTCTGGTTTGCGGCGGCCGCGCTGGGGCTCTTGCTTGGCGCTGGCTTCCTGGGCTTCGGATTCCTGGTGGGCGAGGGACTGGGGCTGCTCGGCTACAACAACACGAGCCTGTGGGGCGTGCTGATTACCAACTTCGTGTTCTGGATCGGGATCAGCCACGCCGGTGTCATGATCTCAGCCATCCTCCGTCTCACCCAGGCCGAATGGCGCCGCCCCGTTACTCGCGCCGCCGAGGTCCTCACGTTGTTCTCTCTGATGACCGCCATGCTGATGCCGATCATGCACAGCGGGCGGCCCTGGCGCACGATCTATTGGGAGTTCCCGTACGACTTCACCCGCGGTGTGTGGATGGATGTCCGATCAGCACTGGTTTGGGACCCCAGCGCGATCTTTACCTATCTGCTGAGCAGCACCCTGTTCGTGTACACGGCCATGGTTCCTGACATGGCGGTAGCGCGCGATCGATCCACCGGCTTCCGTTATCAGTTCTACCGGGTCATGGCGCTCGGGTTCCACGGCTCGAAGCGCCAGTGGAAGCTGCAGGCCATCGCCGGCATCCTCCTCTCCGCGTTGATTCTCCCCGTCTTCGTCTCCGTGCACTCAATCGTGTCCTGGGACTTCGCGATGACCTTGACTCCGGGTTGGCACTCAACCGTGTTCCCGCCCTACTTCGTAATCGGGGCCGTCCACTCCGGTGTGTCGGCCGTTGCCACCCTCATGGCCATACTGCGGTGGGTCTTCCACCTCGATGAGTACATCACGCCCGATCATTTCGACGCACTCGGCCGGCTGCTGGTCGTGGTCTCGACGACCTGGCTGTTCTTCTTCATGATGGACTTCTACTATGGCCTGTTCGCCCGCGACGAGCTCGAGCTCGCGATCTGGAATCTGCGCATCTTCACCCCGCCCTACAACGTCATCTTCCCGGTCTTCTTCATCACGGGGTATTTGATACCGGTGCCGCTCTGGCTCTTCCGGAAGGTGCGTCGCAATATCAAGCTGATGTTCTGGACGTCCTTATGCGTCAACATCGGGATGTGGCTGGAGCGCTACATCCTGGTGGTGCCACCCGTTTCCGACAAGAGTCCATTCACGTTCACCTGGGAGTCGGTGTATGTGCCACAGCCCATCGAGTACCTCCTGGTTGCGTTCACCTTCGGCGTCGTGACCACGGGCTTGCTCCTGTTCTCCAAGATTTTCC